>JBKPMA010000299.1:0-6062 GCA_046731935.1 Acidobacteriota bacterium | reverse complement strand
CGCTGACACGGCGTCCGTTGACGAACGTGCCGTTTGCGCTGCCGAGGTCCACGAGGACAATGTCGCCGCCTTCGAGGCGCTGCAGCATCGCGTGCTTGCGCGAGATCGACGTGTCGTCGACGACGACCTGGTTGTCGAAGGCGCGGCCGATCGTCCAGACCTGACCCTGGCCCAGGCTGACATGGCGAGGTTCGGGTCCGTCGCTGAAGGTCAGACGCGGCGCGCCGTCAGCGTCGTTCGCAGTCGTCATTCGCGCTCTTGCACCGCTGTCATGTGGAGTGTGCTGGTATACCATGAGCTCGGTTGCTCTCGCAAAGGCAACGTCCGAGCTCATGCAACCAAACCGTGCAACGCTGAGGAGGATCCATGCGTCGTATCGGGTTCGCACTCGTTGCCATCACGATTCTTCCCGTTGTTGCGCTGGCGCACGCCGCCGACACCTCCTATCACCTCCGTAAGGAAATTGCTGTAGGTGGCGATGGCGGGTGGGACTACCTGACCGTCGATCCCGACGCGCATCGGCTGTACGTGGCGCATGCCACGAAGGTCGTGGTCATCGACACCGAATCGGAATCGGTCGTAGGCGAGATCCTCGATGTGCCCGGAACACACGGGTTCGCGATCGCATCGGACCTCGGACGCGGCTTTGCGACCGCAGGCCGGTCCGGCAAGGTCGTGGTCGTCGATCTCAACACGCTCCACACCATCTCCAGCGTGACAGCCGGCGAGAATCCGGACGCGATCCTGTACGAGCCCGTGCACCAGGAGGTGTACGCCTTCAACCACAGCGGCAAATCGGTCACGGTGTTCGATGCAAAGACCGGTGAGGTGCGCGCCACGATTGCACTCGGAGGTACGGCGGAGTTTGCCGTGCTCGACCGCGACGCGGGCCGGATCTACAACAACCTCGAAGACACGAGTCAGCTCGCTGTCATCGACACGGGGACCCACAAAGTGGCGGCGACCTGGCCTATCGCTCCGGGTGAAGAAGCCACCGGGCTGGCGCTCGACGTCGAACACCATCGTCTGTTCCTGGGGTGCGGCAACAAGGTGATGGAGATGCTGGACAGCGCCACCGGCCGCGTCCTCGGGTCGGTGCCCATCGGCGCTGGTGTGGACGCGACAGCGTTCGATCCAGGCACGCGTCTCGCGTTCGCATCGAGCAGCGACGGAACGCTCACCGCCGCGCGCGTGGACGACGCGGGCACGCTTCGCGTCGTGCAAACGATCTCGACTCCGCCGCGATCACGGACGATGACCCTGGATCCGAAAACGCATCGTCTGTACGTCGCGAGTGCGTCGTTTGCGGCGCCGCCGGCCGGTTCGCCGCCGGGCCGGCCACCGATCGTGCCCGGTTCCTTCAAGGTGCTGGTGTACGAGCTCGCGCAGTAACGGCTACTGTTCGAGCGCGACGACCGAATCGATCGGATCCGGTGCGCGTGCGGGTAGCTGCACGATCAGGCCATCGCTGCCTGGCGACACTGTGACGCTCCCGCCGGCCAGGAGACGTGCGTGTCGCGGTGCCGTCTTCACACCCGGCACGACGAGTTTGCCGTCAGCCGGCCACGAGAACACGTGCAGGAAGACGGTCGTGCCTTTGGTCGTGCTGCGGCCCCAGGGAAACGTGCCGAACTGGCTTGCAGACGTGCCGTAGATCGACTCGCCGTTCGTCTTCATCCAGGCGCCGATCGCCTGCATCGCCGTCACGCTCTCAACCGGTACGGAGCCGTCCCCCTTGGGGCCGATATTGAGCAGATAGTTCCCGCCCTTGCTGGCGATATCCACGAGATTGCGGATCAGCGTCTCGTTCGACTTCCATTTGTGGTCGTGCTCGCTGTAGCCCCACGTCGTGTTCATCGTCATGCAGGTCTCCCAGTCGACCGGCATGCCCTTGTCGGGGATGCTCTGCTCCGGCGTGATGAAGTCGCCGTACTTAGGGTCGAGCGTGGGCGCGTAGCCTTCCATTTTCATGCTCGTCCAGCCGGCCTCAGGAATCCGGAACAGCCGGTTGTTCATGATGATGTTCGGCTGGTGCTCGCGAACCAGCGACATCAGCTCGAACGCGCGCCACGCCTCTTCACCCTGGAAGTCTTGTGCGCTGAAGTCCCACCAGAGAATGTCGATGGGCCCGTAGTTCGACACGAGCTCTTTCACCTCTCCGTATAGATAGTCCTGGTACTTGCGGTGTTCGCGCGTGCCGTTTGGATAGGGGAGGCCGCGCAGCGGATGCGGCAACTGCTTGGACCGCGCGTACTCGTACTGATCGTGATGCCAGTCGATCACGGAATGGTAGAAGCCAATCTTGAGGCCCTCCGCGCGCGCGGCGTCCACGATCTCGCGAATCAGATCGCGATGGAGAACCGATCCGGCGTCGTACTCGCTGACGGCCGAATCGTGCAGCGCGAAGCCCTCGTGGTGCTTTGAGGTGACGACGATGTAGCGGGCACCGGCCTCCTTGGCCACGCGAGCCCACTCCTTTGCGAACCCGGGCTTCGGCTTGAAGAGCGGAATCGCCTTCTTCGCATACGTATCCGTGTCGGCGCGGACCATGTTCTCGATCCACTCCATGCCGCCCTCGGTCGCAACGGCCTTGCCGTCCCAGGTGCCCGCCAGGCCCGAATACAGTCCCCAATGCACGAACATGCCGAAGCGCGCCTCGCGCCACCAGGCCATGCGGCGATCGCGCTCGCTCGCGGTCTCGACGGCCCGGCCGCCGAGCACGACAGCCGTGGCCATTGACGCGAGTACCACGGCGACCGCGACGCGAACGTTGAGTCGATGGATCATCGCGAACTCCCTCGTGTTCTCCGGTGTGGCGGCGGGTCAGTCAATGTAGAGGCGGGGTCAGTCATCTCGTCCTTCGCTGTACCCCGCCTTCGGTGCGGCCGCGCCATGCGGTTCGAGATCGGGCAGCAGCGCCGTCAGGAGACCCAGCGCCGGCAGCCATGCGCACAAACGATAGACGAACGTGATGCTGGTCGCATCGGCCAGCACGCCGAGCGCAGCCGCGCCCAGACCGCCGATGCCGAACGCGAGGCCGAAGAAGAGCCCGGCAATCATGCCGACGTTGCCAGGGACGAGCTCCTGGGCGTACACGAGAATGGCCGAAAACGCGGACGCGAGAATGAGGCCGATGATCGCGCTGAGTACGCCGGTGACTGCCAGATTCGCAAAGGGCAGCGCGAGCGTGAACGGCAGCACGCCCAGAATGGATCCCCAAATCACGTACTTGCGTCCGAATCGATCGCCCACCGGGCCCCCGAGGACCGTCCCGGCCGCGACCGCGCCCAGGAATACGAAGAGGTGGAGCTGCGCACTCTTCACCGACACGTGGAATGTCTCGATGAGATAGAACGTGTAATACGTGCTGAGGCTCGCGAGGTAGATGTACTTCGAGAACACGAGGATCAGCAGCACCGCGAGCGCTCCGACCACCTGCCGCCGCGTCAAGCCATGCGGGGCTGCATGACCGGCGCCTTTCGCCGCAGTTTTGGCGCGTGCACGCCGGCTGTACCACCGACCGACACGCCACAGCAGGACAATGGCCGTGATCGGGACGATCGCAAACCACGCCAGGCTCCGTTGACCTCGCGGCAGAACGATGAAGGCTGCGAGGAGCGGTCCGAGCGCCGAGCCGGCATTGCCCCCCACCTGGAACAGCGATTGCGCGAGGCCGTGCTGTCCGCCCGACGCCAGCCGCGCAATCCGCGACGACTCGGGATGGAAGATGGAGGATCCGATGCCGATCAGTCCCGCCGCCAGCAGCACGAACGCGTACTGTGTGGACCACGCGAGCAGAATCAGCCCGCAGAGGCTGAACGTCATGCCAACTGAAAGCGACTGCGGCTTCGGTCGCCGATCCGTGTAGTACCCGACGAGCGGCTGCAGCAGCGACGCCGTCATCTGGTTGACGAGTGTGATGAGCCCCACGTGCCGGAAGTCGAGGTTGAGCGCCGTCTTCAGGATCGGGTAGATCGCCGGCAGCAGCGACTGCACCATGTCGTTCAGCAGATGGCAGAGGCTGAGCGCACCGAGTACCGAAAACGCAGCGCCGCCGTACACAGCACCTGCAGACGGGGCTGCGGCACTCGAGCCCGACGCCGCTGAGTCGCGTGATGCAGAAATCGAAGGCAAGGTCTGCACGATATCATGCTCATTCACGACCGCCGGCCAGGCCCTCCACACTCGGTGTGCGGAGGCCCTGAAGGCCCCGATTCTGCGCCTCGAGACGCCGAGGAATAAGTCCAGTGAATGATGCTATTCGACCGCTGGTCGAAACGGTCTGGAACTACCACCAGCTTCACCACGAGGTGACGAACGCGGACGCCATCCTGGTGCTCTGCAGCCACGATCTCATCGTCGCCGAGCGCGGGACTGAGCTGTTTCTCGAAGGGCGTGCCCCTCTCCTCATCTTCGCCGGAGGGTCCGGCGCCATGACGCGCGAGCTCTGGTCAGAGCCAGAGGCCGATGTGTTTGCTCGTATCGCGATCGAGCGCGGCGTGCCCGCCGACCGCATCCTCCGTGAAGGACGATCCACGAACACGGGTGAGAACGTACAGTTCACCCGCCAGCTGCTCGCCGAGCGCGGTCTCGACCCACAGTCGTTCATCGTGGTGCAGAAGCCGTACATGGAGCGGCGCAGCTTCGCGACCTTCAGGAAGGTCTGGCCGGAAAAGACCGTGACGGTGACGTCCCCGCGGATCACACTCGACGACTACCTGACGCGCTACTCGCACGGCAGCCTGACACCTGACGATGTGATCGACATCATGGTGGGCGATTTGCAGCGCATCCATCTGTATCCAGCGCGCGGATTCCAGATCCCGCAGGAAATTCCTCCTGATGTCTGGGCCGCATACGAAGGGCTCGTCAAGGCGGGCTACGACCGCCGCCTGGTGGAACAGTGAAGCGGAGGGACGCAGTCGCGCCTCAGCACGGTGCACCGAACGAGCGCGAAGAAGAACTCCCCGGCGATCGAGGTTGGTCCGCTGCCATGACTGACACACACTTCTGGACACGCCGTTCTTTTCTGACCGCCGCTGGCTCGCTCGTGGCTGCGCAACGTCTCGCGGGCGGCGACACGCGCGTCCGGTTCGGCGTGCGCGCGCCATTTGCGACCGACGATCTGTCCGCGCGCGTGAAGCTCGTCGAATCGCTCGGCTATGACGGCATCGAGCTCGGACCCGAGTTTCTCGACCGTCCCGCGGAGCAGATCCAATCCGCCCTTGCCGGCAGCCGTCTGCAGGTCAGCGCGATCGTCGGATCGCTCAAGCTGCTGGATCCGGATCCGGAGGTGCGCCAGAAGGCAATCGAGCTCGATCGGCAGCGTCTGCGATTGGCGAAGACGTTGGGTGCACTCGGTGTGATTGAGGTGCCGGCGTTCGGGCCGTGCAAGTTCCCGGCGGAAGCGGGTAAGCCGTCACCGCACACGCTCGAAGACGGCCTCCTCATCGAAGCATTGCGGGCGCTCGGACCGGAAATGGCCGCGACTGGCGTAGCGATTCTCATCGAGCCGCTGACCAAGCGCGAGACGCACTACATGAACCTGCAGTCGCATGGAGCCAAGGTCATCGAAACCGCGGGCGTCCCCGGCCCGTCGCTTTTGAGCGACTTCTACCATATGCAGATGGAGGAGCAGGACATCGGCCGCACGCTCGCCACTCACGGCGGCCACACGGCGTACGTCCATCTTGCGGACGGCGCTCAGCGGACCGAACCAGGATCGTTGCCCTTCGACTACCGTCCCGGATTTCGCGCCTTGAAACAGCACGGCTTTCACGGCTGGCTGACGATGGAGTGCAAGGCGACCGACAAGCCCGAGGCGGCGCTGAAGCGCGCCCTGGCGTATATCAAGAAGCAATGGAGCGAAGCGTGACGCGCGCTCGGGGCCCTCACCGCGCCGGCATCTCGATGCGTGCCGCTTCGAACTCTGCCGGAATGAATCGGCGGTCGACGAGGCCTTTGACGTCGAGGCGGCGCTCCAGAATGCCGGCTTCGAGCCCCATATCGGCAATCCGCTGCATCTCGTCGTCCTGAGGCGTCAGCATCCGATAGCTCACGCG
>JBKPMA010000298.1:0-4137 GCA_046731935.1 Acidobacteriota bacterium | reverse complement strand
CCCCGTGTTCTCACCTGCCAGGACGGGATGTGACAACCCGTCTTCCGTCAGGGCAATCCAGACGTCCACGTCCTCGTCAATCCGCGCGTTGTTGAGCGTCGCGCCCACGGCGTGGACTGCGAGCGCTCGATCGTGCGGCTCTGTGGTGACCGTCAGACTGACCGTCGAACCTTCTGCAGCCACGTGGGCGATGGATGTTAGCGCCGCCTTGTAGTCGCTGCCAATCAGCTGCTCCTGACCCCCGACAACCAGTTGCGGTGTGTAGACCTGATCGCGCCCGAACTTCTCCCGCGCATAGGTCTGTTGGCGCCCCGTGAAACCGGCCGACGAGTACGGATCCCGCCACCCCTGATGGTCCCAATAGTCCACATGCTCGCTGAGGCCGATCACGAGTGCGCCCGGGACCGGCTGCTGCGCGATGAGCGTTGCCAGGACGCGATCGGCGGGCGGACAGCTCGAGCAGCCTTCCGAAGTGAACAACTCGACGAGCACGGGCACGCGGGGCGATGGGGCGTCGGTCTCGGCCCCACCTGGTGCGCTATGCAGCGCCGCACCTGAGAGCGCGCCGCCACCGACCACGGCCCCGAGAGCCATCACCTTCAATATCGTTCGCATGACACTCCTGCTGTTCCTTTGAGCCCGGACGCGGGTCGAAAGTTTCAGCGGTCAGCGCCGCTGCTATAGAATCCGCTCGCCGATGGCCACCTGCGACCGCCTGCGCTGCCGCCCTGCGGGGGATTGCGCGTCATGACGAATCCATTTGCGACTGCGGAGATGGCGGCCGGCTATGCCGCGGCGCGCCCCCCAGTGCATCCGCGTATCGTCGAGCAGTACTTCGCGCAGCGCGGCGAGACTCGCGTCGGCCTGGCGGTCGATCTCGGGTGTGGCGCCGGTCTGTCGACCCGCGCCGTGCAGCCGTACGCCGCGCAGGTGCTCGGTCTCGAGCCCGTCGTGATGATGGTGCGTCTCGCCAACCGCATGGTATCGGGTGCGGTGTTCGCTGCCGCCGCGGGCGAAGCGCTGCCCCTGAGCGATCACTCAGTCGATCTCATCACGGCCGCCGGGTCGCTCAACTACGTGCGCGACCTCGACCGCTGCTTCGACGAGATGCGGCGGGTGCTCCGACAGCATGGATCCCTTCTCGTCTACGACTTCGGAGCGGGCCGCCGCTTCGACGGGCAGGACGCACTGAACCGCTGGTTCGAGACGTTCGTCGCGCGGTATCCCTATCCGGCCAGCGAGGCGACACCGTTGGATCCGCAGACGCTTGCCAGACTCGCCACCGGATTCGCACTCCGTCGTCAGTCGCCGTTCGTGATCGGGTTGACGCTGTCGCGGCCCGCGTACGAAGCCTACATCCTGACCGAAACGAATGTGGCTGCAGCGGTGCGCGACGGCGCGCCGCTCGACGGAATTGCCGCGTGGGTCAGCGACACGCTCTCAGGATTTTGGGCAGACGACTCTCGTGACGTGCTGTTCGAGGGCTACTGGGCGGAACTGGTGGTTGCCTAGACCCGGCATTCGAGAACGGGGAAGTGCCCCGCCTCCAGAACGGCTGGTACAACATCGAAGGACAAGACATGAGCGCGCACACATCGGATCCGAAGCAGAGCCCTGCACTGACGCGTCGCGAATTCCTCGGAACCGGGGTGGCCGCCGGAGCAGCGGTGGCGGCCGGTGCCGGTCGCACGGCAGCCGCCGCCGGCGCGATGCAAGCCGCGGGCACGTCTTTTCCGAAAGGCTTCCTGTGGGGCGCCGCCACCGCCGCTCATCAGGTCGAAGGCAACAACATCAATAGTGACCTCTGGGTCCTGGAGCACATGAAGCCGTCGATGTATGCGGAGCCCTCCGGCGACGCGTGCGATCACTACCACCGGTACAAGGACGACATCGCGCTCGTCAAGCGGCTCGGATTCAATACCTACCGCTTCTCGATCGAGTGGGCGCGCATCGAGCCGGAGCAGGGCTACTTCTCGAACGCGGAGCTGGAACACTACCGGCGCGTGCTTGCGGCCTGCCATGAGCAGGACCTGTTTCCGATGGTGACGTTCTGGCACTTCACCGCGCCGCGCTGGTTCGCCGCGCTCGGCGGCTGGGAGCAGCCGAACGCCGGGGATATGTTCGTCCGCTATACGGAGCGCGCGTCGAAGCATCTCGGCGATCTGATTGGAGCCGCCACGACGTTCAACGAACCCAACATTCCGGTGCTGCTGCAGTGGATGTTCGCGCGCATGCCACAGAATCCGTTTGCGGGTGTGGGCGCCATCAGTCAGCAGGCCGCAAAGCTGGTCGGATCCGATCGTTTCTCGGCGTTCATGACCGGTGACCCCGAAAAAGAGCGCGACCTGATGGTCCCGACGCATCACAAGGCCATGGCGGCCATGAAGGCGGGACCCGGCAAGTATCCGGTCGGTGTGAACCTTGCCATGTCTGACGACCAGGCCATGCCCGGCGCGGAAGCCGCACGCGACAAGAAACGCGCGGCCCTGTACGGCGCGTGGCTCGAAGCTGCGAGCAAGGGCGACTTCGTCGGCGTCCAGACGTACACCCGATCGCGGGTTGGCGCGGACGGCGACGTGCCGCCCGACAAGGGCGCCGAGCTCACGCAGATGGGTTACGAGTTCTGGCCCGAAGCGCTCGAGCAGACGATCCGCTACGCCGCCGCTCAGGCCAAGGTGCCGGTATATGTGACCGAGAACGGGATTGGCACAGAAGACGACACGCGCCGCGTCGAGTACATCAAGCGCGCGCTCGCAGGCGTCGCCAATTGTCTGCGCGACAAAATCGACGTCCGCGGGTACATCCACTGGTCGCTGCTCGACAATTTCGAGTGGAACTTCGGGTTCCGCCCGAAGTTCGGCCTCGTCGCCGTCAATCGCGAGACGCAGGAGCGCACCCCGAAGCCGAGCGCACAGCTCTTGGGCGATATCGCCAGGAGGAACGCGCTCTAGCTCTCAGTACCCCTCTCTCGTATCAGCGGCCACGACGTCGGGTGGAAAGGGAACTGGTCCAGGCTGGCCGAGCGGCGCGAAGTACAGGTTTCGAGTGTCCACGCGCAGGTACTTGCCGAGCACGACGTAGCCATTCCGTGCGAAGTAGTCGAGCAGGCTCTGTCGCACTTCCGCGTGCGCTTCGACGCACACCAGCGAGGGTTGGAAGCGGCGGATGTCGAAGCCTGCCAGCGCCTTGGGTTCGCCGAGCTCGATGTCGAGGCTCACGAAGTCCACGTGCGGCACGCCGGCGGAGTCGAGGAGCCGGTCGAGCGTGATCGTTTCCACGCGGCGGACCGTCGGCGTTTCTCCAAATCGATCCACGAACGCTTTGTCGCCACTCGAGGCGGCGTTGTTCCGCTTCAGCTCATAGAACTCGACGACATCGTCCGACCGGTCCGACACGAAGAACCGGTAGAAGCGCGTCTGCGGACGGGCCGCGCGGTAGCCAGCCGCATAGTCCATCGCATCGATGGCAATTCCTGACCAGCCGAGGTTCGCCTCGAGAAAGTAGGTGTTGTTCTTCTCCTTGAAGTCGGCCGCGCCGACGTCGAGGAAGACACCGTCGCGGCGATCGTGAAAGACATCGCGTACGATCCACTCCTCGAGGAATTCGGAGTAGTGCCCAGGTCCATAGGTCTTCGCGAGCCACGCAAACTCAGCCGCAGGGGCCGGCGGGGGCACCCACACGCGCAAGGCCAATGCGAGACAAAGCCAGAGGAGGACTCCTGTGAGAGCGAGCGAGAGGAGTGTAGCCGTCGATGGTCGAGGTAACCTCATCCGCTCGCATTCTGCACACCGTTTCCAGCGCGCGCAACCATCACGAGTGTTGATGCACTATCTGATATAGTGCGCGGCCATTCTTCCTCTCGTGTCCGTGCGACGGGAGCGTCGATGCCCGAAGCGTCCACAGCACCTCCGAGCCGCGCGCCCTCAGGGGCGCAAGGTGACGTCGTCGTGAACCGCTTCGTGCTCGTTCTGGTGTCGCTCGTCGGCTTCCTGCTCGGCTTCATACCGGCCTGCTTCGTCGTCGATTCACACACGCTGCGGCGATTCACGATTATCGGCGTTCCGCTCATCCTGATCGTACTCGTCAGCCTCGCGCGTGAGCGGGTCAGCTGTGTGTCTCGCCCGCGCGGCCGTGACG
>JBKPMA010000297.1:0-4815 GCA_046731935.1 Acidobacteriota bacterium | reverse complement strand
AGGCGGAGGACGGTCAGGATGTCGTCATGGCGGTGCGTGTGGAAATGCACGATGCGGCTGCCCTCGAGCACTTCGACGATCGCCTCGAGGCCGAGATCGCGCGTCGGAAGCTTGGCCGCATCGCCGGCGGCGGCGCGTACTTTGTCGCGATACTCCGTGGCCTTCACGAACTGTTCGCGCACGAGTGCCGCGGATTTTGCACGTGTACCGGGAAATGGTCCCGGAGCAGCGGGCCGGAGCGAGTTCGTCCCGTTTGCCATCTTCAGGCCGCCGAGGAAACGCCCGCCCGCGAGCGGAAAGCCCAGCGCTTCGATCGTCGTCCCACCTCGAAGCTTGAGATAAATCGTCTGGCCGCTCAGGAGATGCCCGGACCCGGGCATCACGTTGACGGTCGTGATTCCACCTGCGCGGGCCCGCGAGACGCTCGACGCGCGCACGTCGATGGCATCGAGCACACGCACGTCCGGCTGAATCGGAGCGGAGCTGTCACCACCGGACACGGCGCCGAAATGGCTGTGCGTGTCCACCAGGCCAGGCATGATCGTATGGCCCGCGAGATCCACCACCGTTGCGCCGGAGGGCACGGTCGTCGCCGTCGCAGCCCCCACAGCCACGATCTTGCCGCCCTGAACGACGAGGGTTCCGCGCTCGATGGGCGGACCGTCAACCGGAATGATTCGCGCGTTGATGAAAGCGGCTGTTTGCGTCTGTCCGGCGGACGGAACGACGGCACTGAGCAACGCCACCAGCACGGCAGCGCGCACCGGGCGATGGCGGCGTCGAGAACCCATAGGCGCCACGAGTCTCCTTCGGAAAAAGAGTGTCAGTATGCCTCAGGTCGAGGCCGCGCCGATCGGACGCACAGCCTACAATCAGAGCTGGGCAGCCGTCCGGCACCTGCCCACACACATGCGGACCGACAGCGATTCCCGGCCCGGGCTTCACGTCGTCTGGTCGCAGGACGAGCTGCACAAGCGCACGCGCCTCCAACGGTTCGTCTCAGCCTGGTGGCGGCGGCTGGTGGCTCTCGCCCTTGCGATGGGCACGATTGCCGCGCTCCTTGTCGCGGCCGGCATCGCCGTCACCGAAGGCGCCCTCCATCCCGACCGAAGGCCCCCAGCGCCGGAGGACGCAGGAGAAGCCGAACGAGTCGCGACTGAGGCAGGCGTCACACTCACCGATGTGCCGTTTATCGCGCACGACGGCGCGGTCCTTGCGGCCTGGAGTTTCTCCAAGCCCGGTGCGGCGCGCGGCACCGTGGTCGTGCTGCACGGGATTGGCGATCGGCGCCGATCCCAGCTGCCGCTGGCGGCGCTCCTGTTGTCGGATGGCTACCGAGTACTCGTTCCCGATGCTCGCGCACACGGCGCGAGCGGCGGCGCCATGCTGACGGCCGGCATCACGGAAGCCGCTGACCTCGGCGGCTGGGTCGAATGGGCGCGCCAGCAGCATCCCGACGAATGCATCTTTGCCATCGGGACGTCATTTGGCGGAGCCACCCTCCTCCAGTCACTCGCCGAGACCTCGTACTGCGCGGCGATCGTCGAGGCCCCGTTTGCGTCGGCATACTCGATGGCGTTCTACTGGCTCGGTGGACGCGTACCGCTCATCGTGCGATGGGTACTGATGGGCCCGGTCGTCGAGGCGGGTTTCACATACGCGTACTGGCGCTACGGACTTCCCCTGCGGAGCATGGACGCGGTCGCATCGTTCAGGCACTCGCGCGTCCCGCTGCTCGTGATCGACGACGCGCTGGACGATGCGGTGCCGAGACGTGACGCACAACGGCTACGCGACGCGAATCCCGGGCGCGCGCAGGTGTGGACCGTTGTCGACGCGCACCACGCGCAGGCCTTCGGCACGTCACCTGACGAGTACCGGCGACGGGTGCTTGGCTTTCTGAACAGCCATCAATGACGGTAACAGGCGCCATGCGACGAGTGCTGATGGCGGTCCTCCTGATCTCATGCGTGCATCCAGCCGGAGCGGCGGCTGACGACGCGATCTACCATCTCGCGCTGGGCGATCCAGCGCGAAAGAATCGCGAACTGCCCGTAACACTCGATACCCTCGTCGATTCGGCGACCGGGGCCAGGCTCACGCCACGTGAGCTCGCCGCGAGGCTGCAGTCGACGCGGCTGCTGCTCCTTGGCGAAGAACACACATCAGTCGAATTCCATCGCGTGCAGCTGCAGGTGCTGCGCGCGCTGCACGAGAGCGGACGACGGGTGCTGGTCGGCCTGGAGATGTATCCCTACACGCAGCAACCATCGCTCGATCGGTGGAACAGCGGCGAACTGACCGACACAGCGTTTGTCGAGCAATCCCAGTGGTACGAGCACTGGGGTTACCCCTGGAACTACTACCGCGACATCTTTCTGTTCTGCCGCGATGCGCGGATTCCGATGTATGCCGTCAACGCACCGCGCGAGGTGGTCACTGCGGTCCGCAAGAAGGGGTTTGCGAACCTGACACCCGACGAAGCCGCGCATGTACCGGCGCACGTTGACGTCGAGAGCGCCGAACACCTCGCGTTTTTCAAGGCGGCGTTGAGCGAGGGCGGCGCCACTCATCCCGGCATGTCGGACGAGGCGCTCAAGGGAATGCTCGCGGCACAAGCGACGTGGGATGCGACCATGGGCTGGAATGCCGTGGAGGCATTGAAGCGAGCGAACGACACGTCTGCCATCATGGTCGTGCTCGTCGGCGGCGGGCATGTCGCGTACGGATTGGGCATCGAACGGCAGGCCAGGCAGTTCTTCGATGGTGGTATCGCGACAGTGGTACCCGTACCGGTTACCGATTCCGACGGCGCTCCAGTCACGAGCGTCCGCGCCTCGTATGCCAACTTCATTTACGGGGTACAGGGCGAACGCGACGCTGCGTATCCCACCCTCGGCATCTCGACCACGCCTGGCCAAGGTGGTCGAGCAGTCATCGACGTCGAGAAAGACACGCCCGGCGGTCGCGCCGGCGTGAAAGTCGGCGACACCATCACCGCGTTCGACGATCAGCCGCTCGTGGACAAGGCCACGTTCAATCGGCTGATGGCCGGGAAACTGTGGGGCGACGTCGTCCAGCTCACGATCGTGCGCGACGGCCGGCAAGAGAAGTTACCCGTTCCACTGACGCGCGTGGCTGCGTCGGCGGCAGCCGCGAAGAAGTAGAATCCGCCAGACCGGCCTGGAGCTGCTTATGTCCACACTTTCACGCAGACGATTCCTGCATTCCATTGGCGCCACCGCGGCCGTGCTGCGCACCGTCCCGCTGCGCGCGGCGACACAGCTACCGATTGCGTTTTCGACCCTGGGATGCCCGAAGTGGCCCTGGAAAACCATCCTCGAGAACGCTCGCGCCAACGGCTACGCCGCGATCGAGCTGCGCGGTATCGAAGGCGAGATGAACCTGCCCAAGCGCCAGGAATTCGCGCCGGGTGCGGTGGCGACCACCATGAAAGACCTCTCGGCGCTGGATCTGAAGGTGTCAGACCTTGGCGCATCGTCGATGCTGCACAGCCCGGACCAGGCCAAGCGTAACGAGCAGATCGAGGAAGCCAAGCGGTTCATCGATCTCGCGCACACGCTGACCGTACCGTACGTGCGCGTGTTCCCAAACAACTACGTGGCGAATGAATCCAAGGCCACGACGATCGCGCGCATCGCCGACGCGCTGCGGGGCCTGGCCACATACGCGAAGGGCAGCGGCGTCACCGTTATCGTGGAGTCACACGGCGACTTCACAGACTCAGCATCATTGCTCGATCTGATGAAGCAGTCCGGGGACGGCGTCGCGCTGCTGTGGGACACGCATCACACCTGCGTAGAAGGTAAGGAGAAGCCGGCCGATACCTTCGCCGCGCTCGGCAGCTACGTCCGTCACACACACATCAAGGATTCGGTGCCGGCGGGTGCGGAGCGTCACTACGTGCTGACCGGGAAAGGTGACGTCCCCATCGCAGACATCGTTCGCACGCTGGTCGCCGGCGGCTATCGCGGCTACTACTGCTTCGAATGGGAGAAGACCTGGCATCCGGACATCGACGAGCCGGAAGTGGCCATTCCTCAGTATGCGAACGCGATGCGCGGCTATCTGACGGATGCTGGATACAAGAGCTGAGATAGGGTCTGATGAAATGGATCGCCGAGAATTCCTGACGACTGTCGGTGGCACTGTAGCTGCGAGCGCAATCACTGGACGCGTGGCGACGGGTGGCGGTGTGGAATCGCTGGCTGGCGCCGAAGCGGGTTCGTCGGCTGCAACGGCTGCGGGCGCTGCGACGCCATTCGCACCAGGCGACGTGACGCTGCTTCCCGGGCCCTGTGCCGACGCGCTCGCGCGGAACCAGCGCTACCTGCACTCGCTGCCAACGGATCGGCTGCTACACACCTTCAGGATCACGGCTGGCCTGCCCTCGAGCGCGCAGCCGGTTGGCGGCTGGGAGAAGCCAGACTGCGAACTGCGCGGTCACTTCAGCGGACACTATCTGTCTGCGTGTGCGCTCATGCACGCGCACGCCGGCGACCACGATCTGGAACGCAGCGGCCGCGAGATGGCCGCCGCGTTGGCCGCGTGTCAGGCCAAAATCGGCAACGGCTATCTCAGCGCGTATCCCGAGGAGCTCTACGATCGCTTGAAGGACGGACGCAAGGTCTGGGCGCCGTTCTACACGTACCACAAGGTCCTGGCCGGCCATCTCGATCTCTACACGCTCACCGGCAACACCGACGCGCTTGCCGTTGCGGAACGGATGGCGGGATGGGTACGGCACTGGCTGAACGGCGTCAGCGATGCGCACCTGCAGCGCATTCTTCAGAC
>JBKPMA010000296.1:0-3273 GCA_046731935.1 Acidobacteriota bacterium | reverse complement strand
CCACTATGCCCCCGCACCAGATGGACAACGCTTCCTGATCATCAGCGCGACCGACGACGCACAGTCAGTGTCCGCGACAATCGAGCTCAATTGGGCTGCGGCGTTGAAGCGGTGAACGGACCAACTCGATTTTGCTTAGTGCGCCTCAGGTCGCTGGCACTCCGCGAACGACGCCGCGCGTGCGGAGTCGCCAGAGCCAGTAGAACATCGCTACGAAGACCAGCAGAATCGGCAGGATGCGCATCGGCGCGGAGAGGAACGGTTCAGGAAGGACCTTCGCGACGCGCGCGCGGATAGAAAAGAACGATCCCGCCGCAATGAAGAGCGCGAAGCACATCCGCCACAGGTGTCGCTTCAAACGCGGCCGACCGCGCAGCGGTCCCGACCAGATCACGCGAAGGTCGCCGATGCTCGCTATCAGGGTGACCGAGGCCAGAAAGAACAGCATGGGCCCTGGAACCCCGTTGAGCATGAAGTGAGGGCTGGCGAATGCTTTGACACCCAGCCAGATCTCGACGAGCGCAACACTGACCGCCAGGACGACAGCACCGAGATTCACGCGGCGCGTCCATGAGGACTGGGGCCGCACGGTCGTCAGCGCCGTGGTCACAAAATAGACCGACGTGAGCCCGCCGAAGATATTCGGGCCGAAGCCCTGCCGCAGGGCCATGACCGATCCGCTGATGCCCATCGTGAGCATGGCGACGACGAAGACGATGCCGCTCTTGCGATGCACGGTGCCGCCCTTCGCGGCCAGCAGCGCCACGCCGCCCAGGACGATAGCCAGGCTTCCAGCGACGATGTGGACCGGCAGCAGGGCTTGCATGGCAGATAGGACGAGGACCGGCTACACCGTGGTTCCAGAGGCAGCGACGCGGCTTACCGGAAGCCTTCGATCAGCATCAGGTCAAAGCTGTCCCTGATTCGCTTCGGGTAGAGAACTGATGCACCGTCTGGGGACACGGCGAGGCCGAGGGGCACGAACTGGTTCTCGTACTTCTCCAGCCTGCCCAGGATCCGGTCGCGGCCCGTCGCCGGGTTCATGACATGCAGCTCCGGGTCTGGGCCCGGATCGCAGGCGACGTAGTACACGCCCTCGGGACCTGCGGCGAAGGCAGTTGGCTTCACGCACGCGACGAGCTGGCGCGCAGCCCCGCCGGCCAGCGGCAGTGCAAAGAGCGGCGAGTCGGCGGAGGCTGGCTGGTACAAGAGGCTCCGTCCATCGGGCGACTCACACGCGAAGTCGCCGCTTCCGCCCCGCGTGACTTGTTGAGACGGGCCCCCAGCCGCCGGCATGCGCCAGATGTCACGTCCGGTGCCGTGATCGGCGGAGAAGTAGATCCATTGGCCATCGCGGGACCAATACGGAACATTCTGATCCCCGGGATCGCTCGTGAGCCGTCGCGTGGCGCCCCCGTCGGTGTCCGTGACCCAGATGTGGGTGCGAAAATCTTCCGTCATTGCATCGAATGCGATGTGCCGACCATCCGGCGACCACCAGGGCGAGCCCTGCTGGAACCCTGGACCGCGAGTGACCTGCTGCGCGTTCGATCCGTCGGCGGCGGCCACCCAGATTCTGAACGTATCGGCGGAACGCATCGAACTGAACACAATCCTTCGACCATCCGGTGAGAAGCGCGTCTCACCATCGAGAAAGCTCGAAGCGAGCACAGGTACGCTCGCAATCCCCGGTTGAAACCGGTACACGTCTGTATCGACGACGATGCGCACGAATGCGAGCCGGTCGCGCGAGACCGCCGTTGCCGGCATGGCGGCCCCAAGTCCGGCGACGTCGATCCGTTCTGGCGGTCGGTTCCCATCGATATCCACTCTCCACAGATATGTGATCAAGGGGGCAAACGAATCATAGATGACGGACCGCCCGTCGCGAGTCCACGCGAGAGACACGATCCAGCGGGACCGACGACGGCGTAAGCCTCCTGGGTGAAGACGTCGGTACCATGGCTCGATCGAGCTCGAGCACGTACACGTCACAGCCGTAAGTGGGGGTCGCACACGAGCGGTACGCCAGTCGGGTGCCATCCGGAGAGAATGCGGGGGCGGAATCGGTGTGCGATGGCTGCGACTCGACGAGGCGGCGAGGCCCTCCCCCATCCATCGGAATCAGGTCGATACCGGTCGGCGCCACGATTCGGTGTGCCGCGAGATACCGGCCGTCCGGGGACCACGCCAGCGGCGCAGCAACGGGGATGTCGCTCAGTTTTCGATCGGATCCGCCGAGCGGCGAGATCAGGCGAATCCGGCCTCCCGATTCGAGGTTGTCGCGGACATAGGCGATCTGACGGCCGTCGGGTGACCAACGGGGCGAACGGTCAGCTGCGGGATCGGTGGTGAGCCGTCGAACTTCCGACGAGCCGACCATCGTGATGTAGATGTCGGCGTTCGCAGCGCCTTCGCCGTCCCACTCGAAGGCCACCTGATCGCCGTGAGGGGAAAAGGTCGGCCACTGCTCCTTACCGGGCAGAATGGTGAGCGGTACGACCCGCAGCGCCGGCGGCACTTCCTTGTCGAGCCGAGAGCGCGCCCACCACGCCGCAGAGGCGGCGACAAGGATCAGCGCAGCGGCGACGGCGACGATGCGAAGCCCTCTCCTGGATCGAGGGAGCACCTCCGCGATTACGGTGTCTCTATCGCTCGTTGTCGGGGTGACTGGCCCTGCAGGTGTCGTGGCGGCATCTGCAGCCAGTGGCATCACCGGCGCGATCAAGCGATACCCGGCCTTGGGGATGGTCTCGATGACGCGGGGCTGCTTGGGATCGTCGTCGAAGAGCCTGCGCAACTCGGAGATAGCGCGTGTCAGGACATCGTCGGTGACCGCCGTGTCTGCCCACGCCGCGCGGAGCAACCGATCTTTCGGGACCAGTTGACCTGCACGCTCGGCGAGGCAAACCAGTACCAGCATCACCTTCGGTTCGAGACGTGTTATGCCGCTCGGACCGGTGAGGCGATTGAGCGACGGCTCGACAAGATAGGCCTGGTCTATCCGGAATCTATCGTGCAAGGGCCCACGGGGTGCGGCGGGATCATAGCATTCACCCTCCAGCGTGCATCACGCCGCAAACCCCTTACTTGCTCCAGCTAAGCTCGCCTCGTTCGAAGTTGAACTGAACGCGCGCCCCACCAAGCGCGCGAACGCCGAGCACGCCGTCAATCTCCGGCGGATATCCGGCGGTGGACGCCTCGAGAACGAACCCGTCCAGCTTGTCCCATTGCTGATCACCGAGCGATGCCTGACGAAACTCGTATCGCAGC
>JBKPMA010000295.1:0-6684 GCA_046731935.1 Acidobacteriota bacterium | reverse complement strand
CTCGGAGATGTGTATAAGAGACAGGGATCATCGAGCGTCGCGCGCATCGGCTCGGGCACGTCAGCGAGCGGAGCCCGCTGGCTGTACTGCAGCGTCCGGATGTACGCCGCGATCGCCCAGCGATCCTCCGGCGCGACCTGCGCCTTGTAGTCGGGCATCGCGCCAAAGCCGTTGGTCATCACGTCGTACCAGTAGCCGACCGCCTGGTTGCGAATCTTCTCGTCGTGCAGCGAGGGCGGGGGACGGTAGCCGCGCTGGACGACCATGCCGTTCCCGAATCCAAGCCGCCCGTGGCACGGCGTGCAATAGATGTTGAACCGCTGCTGCCCGCGCTCGAGGACCGCCTTCGTGACCTGGAACGGAAATTCGTTGACGAACTGTCCGTTCACCTTTCCCGTGAACATCAGATCGTCGTCCTGCAGGAACCCGCGCGGGACCGTGCCTTCGGGCAGCGGTCTCGTCCCCCGGCGGTCCGCGAAGAAGTCGGCTTCGCGGTACGCCTTGACCTTGGGCTGATCGTGCATGTCCTGCCGGCAGGCGGCACCACTCACCGAGGCCAGGAGCCCCAGCGCGAGGAGTGCCGGCATGGCGGCCGCCCGCGGTCGCCCGCCGGCCCACGCACCCGTCCTACGACGCAATGTCGGATACCCCCACTGGATGAAGGCCGCGCAGGAACTCGCGCGTTGCCTGCAGCTCGAACTTCCGGTCCGACGCTTCGACGGTCAGGAAGAACTTGTCGCTGGTCGCACGCTCGAACTGCGGCACGTTGAAGACGGGGTGATAGGGCATCGGCAGCCCGTTCAACGCAATCATTCCGATCACCGCGCCGAACGCCGAGAAGAGGATCGTCGTTTCGTAGGCCGGGACGATGAAGGCCGGCAGTGAATGGAACGGACGTCCACCAATGTTCAGCGGATACGCGATGACCGACGCCCAGTACTCGAGCCCATATCCCGCCGCCAGTCCCAACAATCCGCCGATAAGCGTCACGAGCGGCACGCGGTTGCGCGGAAGCTTGAGCGCCTCGTTCAGCTCCTCGATGGGGAACGGCGAGAACGCATCGATCTTCGTGTAGCCCGCTTCGCGCACTTTGCGCGCTGCGGACACGAGTGCCGTCGGCGAGTCGAACTCGGCCATCAAGCCATACAACGGATCCACAGGAGGACTGCTCGACATATCAGTGTTCCTCCTTCACGGCAGCCTCGGGCACGATGGTGCGCATTTCGAAAATCGAAATCATCGGCACGAACCGCACGAACAGGAAGATGAGCGACGCGAACATCCCGAGTGTGCCGACATACGTCGCCCAGTCCCAGACCGTGCCCGCGTACGCGCCCCACGAAGAGGGTAGGAAGTCGCGGCTCAGACTGGTGACGACGATCACGTAGCGCTCGAGCCACATGCCGGTGTTCACGATCAACGAGATCAGGAACAGGAGCGGGATGTTCGTCCGGACCTTCTTGAACCACAGCGTCTGCGGGACGACGCCGTTGCAGAAGATGAGCGTCCAGTACGCGTACCAATACGGTCCGAACATCCGGTTGTGGATCATGAACCCTTCGTATTCGTTCGCGGCGTACCACCCGAAGAACGCTTCGGTCGCGTAGCCGTAGAACACGATGAGGCCCGTCACCAACATGATCTTCGCCATGTTCTGGATGTGGCGCATCGTGACGAAGTCCTCCAGGCCGTAGTAGGCCCGGATCGGGATCACGAGCGTCAGCACCATCGCGAAGCCGGAGTAAATGGCGCCAGCGACGAAATACGGCGGGAAGATCGTGGCGTGCCAGCCGGGAACCACCGACACCGCGAAGTCGAAGCTCACGACGGTGTGCACGGACAGGACGAGCGGTGTCGCGAGACCGGCGAGCAGCAACGACGCCGTTTCGTACCGCTGCCAGTGCATGGCCGAGCCGCGCCATCCCAACGCGATCACGCCGAAGATCCGCCGCACGAAGAGCGACTTTGCCTTGTCACGCATCGTCGCAAGATCAGGGACGAGGCCCACGTACCAGAACAGCAGTGAGACCGTCGCGTACGTCGACACCGCGAACACGTCCCAGATGAGCGGACTGCGGAAGTTTGGCCACAGCGTCATCGAGTTCGGATACGGCATCAGCCAGTACGCGAGCCACGGACGGCCGGTGTGGAAGATCGGGAACATGCCGGCGCACGCCACCGCGAACAGCGTCATCGCCTCCGCAAAGCGCGCGATCGACATGCGCCACCGCTGCCGGAAGAGCAGCAGGATGGCCGAGATGAGCGTTCCAGCGTGGCCGATGCCAATCCACCAGACGAAATTGATGATCGCGAACCCCCAGCCGACGGGGATGTTCACGCCCCAGATGCCGGTGCCCTTCATCACCAGCACGCTGATGGCGAAGAGGAACAGGTTCATGCCCGCAAAGGCGATGAGGAAGCCGATCAGCCAGCCGATCTGAACGCCGGGGCGCAGGACGATCGTCGAGATCTTCTCGGTGACCGACGCCAGGTTGTGTCCCGGCTCCAGCACCTGCGCGATGGACGCCTGGCGCGTGGTCGCGGCGGGCAGCATCTGCGGCGGCGTGCCGGGCTGGTCGGTGGGAAGCGGTTGCGCCATGGTCTCTGGTATCCGCGATCAGTAGTGCTTGCTGCTGTTCTTCTCCGACAGATCGGCCGGCGGAACCTCCGGCAGTCCTGTCGAGCCCGGCTCTCCATGACCCTCGTGCAGCCGCTCGGGTCCGATGGCCGGGTTCGGATTCTTGATTTCCGCGAGATACGTCGTCCGCGGCCGCGTGTTGAGCTCGGCGAGCACACCGTAGTTGTGCGCTTCGGCGCGCAGCTGCGACACGCGGCTCGCCGGATCGTTGATGTTGCCGAAGACGATCGCCTCGGTCGGGCAAGCCGCCTGGCACGCGGTGACGATGTCGCCGTCCCGGATCGTCCGGCCCTGCACCTTCGAATCCTGGCGCGCGCGGTTGATGCGCTGCACGCAGTAGGTGCACTTCTCCATGACGCCGCGGCTCCGGACGGTCACGTCCGGGTTGTGCACTAGCTTGAGGCTCGGCGTATCGAAATCCGAGTAGAGAAGGAAATTGAACCGCCGCACCTTGTACGGACAGTTGTTCGAGCAGTACCGCGTGCCGACGCACCGGTTGTAGGTCATCTCGTTCAGACCTTCCGCACTGTGCGTCGTCGCTGCCACAGGACACACGACCTCGCACGGCGCGTTCTCACAGTGCTGGCAGAGCATCGGCTGGTGGTGGATGCCGGGATTGTCGGGATCGCCGTCGAAGTACCGATCGATGCGGAGCCACTGCATCTCGCGCCCGCGAAGGACCTGGGCCTTCCCGATGACGGGCGTGTTGTTCTCGGCCACGCAGGCCACGACGCACGCGGAGCAGCCCGTGCAGACGGACTGATCGATCGACATGCCCCACGCGTACCCTTCGTACTTGTACTCGGGATACATCGACAGGGAGCGGGGCGGCGCCTCGGCGAGATGGTGCGGGAACTCCGGATCGGCTTTGAAATCGCCGACGGTTCCCGTGCGAACGATGGCGCGGCCTGCCATCGAGTGGTGGCCTTGCGTCACCGCAAGCGGCATCCGATCGCCTGTCTTCCGGAGCACGGCACCCGACCCGATCCAGGGCGCATCCGCGGTGCGAATCGCGTACGCGTTGAATCCTGTGCCATTCGCCACGCGGCCCGCGCGCACGCGCCCGTATCCGAGGTGCACTGTCACCGCATCCGCGGCGTGACCCGGCTGAACGAGCACCGGCGCGATCACCGTGCGGCCGCCATACGAGATCTCGACGACGTCTTCGGTATCGAGGCCGAGCCGCCTGGCTGTCGCCGGCGACAGAATGGCCGCGTTGTCCCACGTCAGCTTCGTGAGCGGCCGCGGCAGCTCCTGCAGCCAGCCAACGTTGGCGAAGCGTCCGTCGTACACCGCCGTATCCGGCGCGAACAGAATCTCGAGGCCGTTGGCCTTCGCGGGCGCGGCCGGCGGGGGCGGTACCGTGCCCGTCGCCGTCACGGCATGTCCGGGCGACGCCGTGCCAGCGACGATGCCATCGTGCAGGCAACGGCGCCAGAACTTCTCGAAATCTTGACCGGCGGCCTGCGGCTGCGTCTTCCAGTAATCCCGTACAACGTCGCGGGTGGTCCGCTCCGGGCGGTTCGTGAACACCGTGACGACGTCGTGCGCGGAGTGTCCGTGATAGAGCGGCTCGACGAGCGGCTGCACGATCGCCGCGCTGCCGTCGAATGCGCGCGCGTCGCCCCACTGCTCGAGATAGTGCGTCTCATTGACGTGCCACTGGCACAGCGCCGATGTCTCGTCGTCGTAGAGCGAGAGGTGTGCGCGGACCGGCACCTTCTTGAGTGCATCCGCGAACTTGAGATCCGCCGGCGCCGTGTACACCGGATTGCCGCCGAGGATGACGAGCAGCTGCACCTGCCCGCTGTTCATGTCGGCGACCAGCTCGCGGAGCGACTGCGTCTGAGCCGGCACCGTGCCCGGCGGGAGCTCCGTGTGCACGATAGTCGCGCCGGTGTTGCCGAGCGTGTGATTGATCGCGTGGACGATCGCGTGCACGGCGGCGGGTTGTCCGTCTCCGGCTACGACGATGGACTGGCCGCGATGCGCGGCGAGATCGGCGGCGGCTGCCGCCACCCACTTGTCGAGATCGGCGTTTCCCGTGCCGCCGGCACCGGATCCGGAAACTGCGGCCGACAACCCGCGTGCGACGCTGTCGATCTGGCTGGCACGTACCGGCACCCGGTGATCCGCCAGCGCGCCTGTCGGCGTGGTCATCGTCTCGGCGACATAGAGGCGATTCATCTCGGCCTTCGCCTTGCGGACGCGACGTCCGTTCGCGAAATCCCGGGCGTAGCGAACGCTGCCGCCACCGGAGCCCAGCACATCCGCATCGAGTGACACCACGACCTGCGCGCGATCGAAGCGGTATTGCGTGCGCACGGGAGCGCCGAATGCGATCGTCGCGCCGGCGAGCGCCTGATCGTCGTTGACCGGTTCGTACTGATGCCACTTCACCTGCGGAAGCGTTGCCGTGACTTCGGCAATCTGGCTCGCGAGCGTGGGTGACGCGATCGAGCCCGTCAGGAACCGGACACCGGCGCCCTGGAGCCCTTGGCGTTCGGCGAGCGCGTTGCGCATCGCGGTCACGAAAGAGGCCCACGGACGGATTTCACCAAGATAGGTGATGGCGGAGGACCGATCAGGATCGTAGAGCTGCAGGACGGACGCCTGCGCGAAGGCGTCGGTGGCCCCGAGGCTCGCAGGATGGTCCGGATTTCCCTCGATCTTCGTCGGCCGTCCTTCGTGGCTCTCGGCCAGCAGCCCGATTGCGCTGCTCCCAAGCGGCATCGCCGTCGCGAAGAACAGCGGACGGCCGGGCACCATGTTCTCCGGCGTGCGCACGTACGGCACGAGCAACTCGTCGGGCTGACGCGTACACGCGGTGGCCCCAGCCAGCGCGAGCGAGGCGCCCATCAACTTCAGGAAGCCCCGGCGCGCGACCGGATCGAACCATTCGGCGGCCGCTTGCGGGAACTCGCGCTCGACGACGTGACGGAATTCCGTCGTCTCGGCCAGCTCCTCGAGGCTGCGCCAGAACTGCCGCCCGCGCAGGCCGTCCAGCCGGGCGCGCATCGAGGCGAGATCAGGGTACTTGTCTACGCTCATGGATCGTGTCGAAACCGTGTGCCTACCGGTGGCAGACCGAGCAGTTGGTGAGGGAGTGAATGTCGTACTCCTTCACCAGCCGCGCGCCGAGCTCGGCCTGATTCGCCGGCGCTTCGTAGTCCATCTGGAAGACCGCCTCGCGCGGCCGCACGTACTGTTCGGGATGGCGATGGCAGTCGAGACACCATTCCATCTGCAGCGAGGCCTTCTGGTACAGCAGCGGCATGCGGTCCACGCGCCCGTGACAGGTCGCGCACCCCATGCCCTTCTTGATGTGCACGCTGTGGTTGAAATACACGAAGTCCGGCAGGTCGTTGACCTTGATCCAACGCAGCGGACGATCGGTGCGGTAGCTCTCGCGCACCGGCTCCAGGTACTGGCTGGTGAGCCAGATCTGCTGGTGGCAGTTCATGCAGGTCTTCGTCGGCGGAATGCCGGCCTGCGGCGCCTTTTCAACCGACGTGTGGCAGTACCGGCAATCGATGCCGATTCCGCCGACGTGGTGCTGATGGCTGAACTGAATCGGTTGCTCGCGCACCGTTTCGGCGCGCGTCATGTAGGGAGATCGGCTCAGGCGATCGGCGGTACCAAAAGCGGCGAGGGCCAGAAGGCCAACCGCTACGATGCTGCCTTTCGCGTAGCTATTCGCGTATCGACTGAAAATCTGCGCCATCGCGGTCGACTACCGGGGAGCGACGCGTCGCGGTCACGGCCGCTACGGTCTAGCGCACTGGCGTGCGATCCAGAGCAAGAACCCGTCGGCACCAGCCTTGGATTCGGGACAAGTCGGACACAGACTCCGCTCGGGGCAGGACGGCAGCGCGACGCTGGTTGTGCAGTCGCGGGTCAATCTATCCGAGTGCTCGACGGGGTGTCAAGGTTAGCGGACGTGGTCTGACGTGCCGGAAACTCGGCAGGCTCAATGAGTTTGCAGACGCAATCGACAAAAATGTCGTCATCTTCTGTCGTTAGACCTAATCGCACCATCATTGCCA
>JBKPMA010000294.1:0-4973 GCA_046731935.1 Acidobacteriota bacterium | reverse complement strand
ACCTGTATGTATCGGGGCATCGCCGTCCAGTGCGGACCGCGCGGCCTCCCCGGTGAAACCGACGTGCTGTTCCACAACGACGGCACTGGTCATTTCACGGACGTGAGCGGGAAAGCCGGTGTGTCCGATCCGAAGGGTCTGTTCGGGTTGGGCATTGCCTGGTTCGACTACGACACCGACGGCTGGCCGGACCTGTACGTCGCCAACGACTCCGGCCCGAACTTCCTGTACCGCAACCAGGGGAACGGCACGTTCAAGGACATGGCGTTCCCGCTCGGCGTGGCGGTCAGTGACGACGGAGCCGAGCAGGGGAGCATGGGCGTGGCCCTGGGCGCGTACACCAACGGCCCGCGCTTCAGTCTCTTCGTGACGAATTTTTCGGAAGAGTACAACGCGCTCTATCGAAATGAAGAGCAGCGCTTCGTGGACGCGTCGTTCCAGTCGAATACTGCCGCAAGCAGTCTGCCGTACGTGGGCTGGGGAACGGCGTTCCTGGATTACGACAACGACACTCTGCCGGATCTCATCGCCGTGAACGGACACGTCTATCCACAGCTTGACGCGGCGCACCTTGGCGCATCCGCGTCGTACCGGCAACGCAAACTTCTGTACCACAATCGCGGCAACGGAACGTTCGACGAAGTCGCCGCGCAGTACGGCAGCGTGCTGATCGAGCCGCGCGTCAGCCGCGGTCTGGCCATCAGCGACCTCGATGGCGACGGCCGCATCGACGTCGTGATCAACGATCTCGATGGTGCGCCGCAGCTGCTCCACAACGAATTCGAGCCAAAGGGCCACTGGCTCGAAGTCACACTGCGAGGCAACGCACCGAACACGTCGGCCATCGGCGCCGTCGTGACCGTCGAGACGAGCGGCGTTCGGCAGATGCGGTTGGTTCAGAGCGGTACCGGTTATCTGTCTCAGGACGACAAGCGCCTTCATTTCGGCCTCGGCGCCGCGGATCGTGCAGACGTGGTCACCGTGCTGTGGGCAGATGGCACCAAGACGACAGTGCCGTCGGCATCCGCCGATCAGGTCCTCACCGTGACAGAAGGATCGTCGTCGCGATGAGCGGCCGATTGCACGTCGCGTCCTCGTCGGCGGCACGCCTCGCACACGTGACGGCGTTCATTGGGACCCAGCAGCCTGCGACCGAAATCGTGCTCGTCGCGGCGAGCCGGGGCGCCGCGGACGATGTCGCCCGGCACGTCGCCAGGAGCCGGCCAGCGACCTTCGGCCTGCATCGCTTCAGCCTCACGCAACTCGCCGCCCGTCTGGCGGCGACGCGGCTGGCCGGACGAGGGTTGGTGCCGGCAACACGGCTGGCAACCGAGGCCGTGGCGGCTCGGGCCGTGTTCGAGGCACGGCGCGACGAGCGGCTCGCGTACTTCGTGCCGGTCGCCGGCATGCCGGGATTCGCACCATCGCTCGGCCGGACGCTGACCGACTTGCGGATGGCTTCCGCCGACGCGGCATCACTGTCGGCGGCCGGTGACGGCGGGCGGGACCTCGCGACCCTCTCAGAAGCCGTGGACGCACAGTTCGAAGCGGGGGGCACCGCAGACCGGGCGACGCTGTTCGCCGCCGCAACGGACGCGCTCGAGAGCGAGACGGCGTTCTGTTGCGGCGCAGCTGTCGCATTGATCGACGTGGCTGTCGCCTCGGAGGCCGAGCGGCGCTTCGCCGCCGCGCTCGTCGCGCAAGCGGCAGAATGGATCGCGGTTGCGCCGACGCACGACGACCGCACCAAAGCGGCACTCGAACAGTGCGGCGACGTGATCGTCGAGACTGACGACGCCTGCGACGACGATCTCGGCCGCTTGCGGCAATACCTCTTCACGACGGAAGCGCCTCCTCTGCGCGCTCCAGGCGGGCAGGTCACGCTCTATTCGGCGCCCGGCGAGGGACGTGAGGCGATGGAGATTGCGCGCTACACGCTCGACGAAGCGCGCCGTGGCGTGCGTTTCGACGAGATGGCGGTGCTGCTGCGCTCCCCGCGTGAGTACCTGGGACTGCTCGAACACGCCTTCGCGCGGGCCGCTATTCCCGCATGGTTCGGCCGCGGTACGCGCCGACCGCATCCCGCGGGCCGCGCGCTGCTCGCGCTGCTTGCGTGCGCGGACGAGAATCTGTCGGCCCACCGCTTTGCCGAATACCTCTCGCTGGCCCAGGTGCCGGGTGCCGTGGCCACGTCGCCCCCGGAGCGATCAGTGGCGCCGCCACGACGAAGCGCGCCGTCGCAGCCGTCCCTGTTTCAGGACGATCCAATCCAACCTGTCGACGATGCCCTCGCCACGAGCGCAGACCGGTCCGTGGTATCGGACGAGGCGCTGGCCGAACCGGATCTCATCCCCTCGGCGCAGGAGTCGCCAGACGCCCCAATCGTTCAGGGTGTCGTGCGCGCGCCGTATCGATGGGAGGAATGGCTCGTCGAATCGGCCGTCATCGCCGGCCGCGATCGATGGACGCGCCTCGACGGTCTCGCCGCGGAATACCGCCTTCGGCTGAGAGAAGCGCGCCGCGACGATCCTCATTCGCCAAGAGTGGCGGGTATCGAGCGCGACCTGACACATCTCGAGCACCTGCGCAGCTTCGCGCTGCCGCTCGTCCGGGAGTTCGATGAGTGGCCCGACGCCGCGCTGTGGGGAGAATGGCTCGACACGCTGCACGAGCTGGTCCCACGGGTCATCCGCCAGCCTGTCGTCGTCCAGCGCGTACTCGCGGAGTTGCGCCCAATGGGTGCGATTGGTCCCGTGACGCTGCGAGAAGTCCGCGAGGTGCTCGCCGACCGTCTTCGGACGGTCGCTATCGAGCCGCCAGCCGATCGGTACGGCCGCGTGTTCGTCGGCCTCGCGGAACAGGCCCGTGGGCGCGCGTTCCGCGTGGTGTTCGTTCCCGGGCTGGCCGAGCGCGTGTTCCCGCAGAAGGTGCGTGAAGATCCGCTGCTGTCGGACGACACACGGAAGCGTGTATCCCCGACGCTCGAGACGAGCTCCGATCGCAGCCGCGCGGAGCGGTTGCTGCTGCGTCTGGCCGTTGGGTCTGCCACCGAACGTCTCTATCTCTCCTATCCAAGGATCGAACTGCGCGAAGCACGCCCGCGTGTGCCGTCTTTCTATGGCCTCGACGTGATGCGCGCCGTCACCGGGCGTGTGCCTGGACACGAGGAGCTGCAGGCCGCGGCTGCGAAAGAGACCAAGACCACGCTCGCCTGGCCTGCACCGGCGGAAGCGAGCCGCGCCGTTGATGATTTCGAGCACGACCTCGCCGTGCTTGGACCGCTGCTCACGACGCGCGATCCGGTGGCCGCGCGTGGACGCGCGCGGTACCTCCTGGACCTGAATCCGCATCTCCGCCGCTCGTTGACGGAACGGTGGAAACGATGGAAGCCGGCCTGGAGCGATGCGGACGGACTGGTCGCTCCATCGGCGCACGCCACCGCGGTGCTCGAATCGCAACGTCTGGCGAAGCGGCCCTATTCGCTGACCGCGCTGCAGCGCTATTCCGCGTGCCCGTACCAATTCCTGCTGTCGGCGATCTATCGTCTCGAGCCGCTCGAGGAACCGACACCTGTGCAGCGGCTCGATCCGCTGACCAAGGGCGCGCTGTTCCATGCGATGCAGGCCGCCTTCTTCCGGACACTCGCCGCTGCCAACGCGCTGCCGGTGACGCGCGAGAATCTCACTGAGAGCCTCGACGCGCTCGACCTGGTCATCAGACGCGTGTCAGAAAAGGAACGCGACCAATTGGCGCCCGCCGTGGACCGTGTCTGGCGCGACGAGGTGGCGTCCATCCGGAAAGACCTGCGCCGCTGGGTGACACTGCAGGCAGACACCGCTGACGGGTGGCGCCCGGAGCGATTCGAGTTGAGCTTCGGACTGCCGCTCGATGCCGACCACGATCCCCACAGCGTGGCTGACCCGATCACGGTAGAGGGCCGCTTCATCCTCCGCGGCGCGATCGATCTCGTCGAGCGGCATGCGACAGGCGGAACGCTGCGCGTCACCGATCACAAGACCGGCAAGAATCGCGCACAGGTAACGACGACGGTCGGTGGCGGTCGCGTCCTGCAACCGGTGCTCTACAGCCTGGTGGTCGAGGCCATGACTGGCGAGACGGTCTCAGCGGGACGCCTCTACTACTGCACCCAGGCCGGGGGCTTCACCAGCCATTCGGTCCAGCTCGATCCAATCGCACGGCGGACGGCACTGCAGGTTTTGGAGGTCGTAGACCGCGGTGTCGAACGCGCGTTCCTCGCCGCGTCCCCCGACACGGGCGCATGCACGTATTGCGACTACCGCCCGGTCTGCGGGCCAGCCGAGGAAAAGCGCGCGGCGAAAAAGAACCCCGGTTCGCTGGCCGATTTGATCGCGCTTAGAGGTCTCCCGTGAGGCCGCCGCTCGAGGACCAGGCCGATCGCGACTTGATCTGCGGCGCGCTCGACGACACGCTCGTGGTAGAAGCCGCCGCGGGAACAGGGAAAACAACAGAGCTCGTCGCACGCATCGTACGGCTCGTCGCAACCGGCAACGCCACGATCGATCAGATCGTCGCCGTCACCTTCACCGAGAAAGCCGCGGGTGAGCTCAAGCTTCGCATCCGCGAGGAGCTCGAGAAAGCGCGCGCGCGCGGCGGTGCGCCGCTCGACGATGCCCTCGAGCATCTGGAGGAGGCGCACGTCTCGACCATCCACGGGTTCTGTGCCGATCTGCTGCGCGAACGCCCCGTCGAAGCCGGCGTGGACCCCGGGTTCGAGGTCCTGACGGAACTACAGGCCACTCGACTGTTCGATCGCGCGTTCCGCGAGTGGTTTCAGAACCGTCTCGAGAATCCGCCAGAGGGTGTTCGCCGCGCGCTCCGTCGTCTGCCATCGGCATGGTCGCCGTACGCGTTGGACGAGGACGGACCGGTGGCCCGACTGCGCTATGCGGCGCTGGAGCTCAAGGAGTGGCGCGACCTGCGCGCTCCCTGGC
>JBKPMA010000293.1:0-4935 GCA_046731935.1 Acidobacteriota bacterium | reverse complement strand
GTGATCTCCGAGGGCACGCCGATGACGATGCGCGGGCGGACCCAGACGTTGCGATTGTGCGCCTTCTTGATGAAGTAGGTCAGCATCTTCTCTGTGACTTCGAAGTCAGCGATGACGCCGTCTTTCATCGGCTTGATGGCCACGATGTTGCCGGGGGTGCGCCCACGCATCGTCATCGGTGTGCCGTCTGAGATCACGCAGGTCGAAAAGCGCGCCGTGAAAGACGGCGCGTACCGCGCGAAGGCGAGCGAGGTGCACCTCGTCGAGGAAGCCATGGCGGCGGCGATCGGCGCGGGCATGCCGATCACCGAGCCGTCCGGAAACATGATCGTAGACATCGGCGGCGGCACGACCGACATCGCGGTCATCTCACTTGCGGGCATCGTCTACAGCAAAGCCGTGCGCGTGGCCGGCAACGAGATGGACGAAGCCATCATCAGTTACATCAAGAAGACGTACAACCTGCTCATCGGCGAGCGGACGGCCGAGGCGATCAAGATCGAGATTGGCTCCGCGTATCCGCTGGACGAACCCATGACGATGGAGATCAAGGGACGCCATCTGATCGAGGGCGTGCCGAAGACGATCACCATCACGGACGAAGAAATCCGCGAGGCGCTCGCCGAAACGGTCAGCGTGCTCGTCGACGCCGTGCGCGTCGCGCTCGAGCGCACGCCGCCCGAGTTGTCCGCCGACATCGTGGACCGCGGGATCGTCCTCACCGGCGGAGGCTCGCTGCTCAAGAATCTCGACAAGCGCCTTCGGGAAGAAACGGGCCTGCCGCTGGCGATGGCCGAAGATCCACTCACCTCTGTCGTGCTCGGGGCTGGGAAGATGCTGTCGGACTTCAACCTGCTCCGGAAGATCTCGATCGACTGACGTGGCGCCTCCCGGTTCTCTGCACCTCGTCGAGGCCGACCGGCGCGGCAGCGGGTATCTGTTCCTCGCTGTCGCCGTCGTCCACATGGTGCTCATCTCGGCGCAGGTCACGACGAAGCGAGGCACGCCCGTGCTTCAGGCGGTCGCCTTCGGCCTCGTGTCGGAAGTGCAGCGCGCGGGCGCCGGCGGCGTCCATGGCGTGATGGACGTCTGGCACGGGTACGTGGACCTGCGCGGCATCCGTCAGCAGAACGAAGATCTCGCGCGCGAGCTGGCGGCGACCCGCATTCATCTCCAGCAGGAGCGGGCGCTCGCGCAGGAGACGCGTGGGCTGCAGAAGCTCCTGGAGCTGCGAGAGACTGCGGCCGTAGAAACCGCGGCGGCAGAAGTGATTGCGGCGGCGCCGACGCCGGATTTCCGCACCGTCACGATCGGCAAGGGCCGATCGAGCGGATTGCGACCTGACATGGCGGTGCTCGCGCCGGCCGGTGTCGTCGGGCGTGTCATCGTGCCGAGCGCGCGCACGGCCAAAGTACAGCTGCTGGTCGATCGGAACGCCGCCGCGGGCGCGATCGTCGAGCGCTCGCGCGCGCAAGGGGTCGTGACGGGCGCTGGCGACGATCAGCTCCGCCTCGAGTACCTGAGCGGGAGCGCGGACGTCCAGGTCGGCGACAAGCTGGTCACGTCAGGGATCGACGGGATCTATCCGAAGGGATTCGTCATCGGCTGGATCCAGAAGGCCGAACGGGTCGGCGGCGCCTATGGGACGATTGTGGTGCGGCCGGCCGTCGACTTCGCCAGTCTGGAGCACGTTCTCGTCGTCTTGACGCCGCCTGCGGCCGCGGCCGACGACGCCGCCGCGACGCCGGCGGGGGGCACGCGGTGAAGATTGCCGGTGCCGCGGCAGCCATTGCGCTTGCGCTTGTGCTGCAGACCACGATCGGACAGATGCTCGTGCGCGGCACCGCTGCGCTCGACCTGGTACTGGTGGTGGTCGTTTACATCGCCTTGACCATGGGCCCGGCGACCGGACTCGTGGCGGGATCGGTCGCAGGGCTGGCGCAGGATGCGCTCGCCAGCGGAATCATCGGGATTGGCGGGCTCGCGAACACGGTCGTGGGTTATGTCATCGGGCTCGTCGGCACGCAGTTCATCGTCGCCAAGGCGATTCCACGCTTCGTCGTCTTCGCTGCGGCAACGGTGCTGCACGCGGTCATTTTCATGGGGACGTACGAGCTGCTCGGCGTACGGCACTTCGGCGTCCCCGTTGGTGGCGTGCTCAGTCAGGCCGCCGCGAACGCCTTGGTGGGCGTCGTGGGCTTTCAGGTGATTGAGACGTTCCCCGGCTTCCTCGAGCGCCGAGCCGCGAATCGCGGCAGTCGCATGAGACGCAGGCTCTAGCAATGCCTACCGCACGATTCGTCGAAGAACGCCAGACGCTCACGACCCGCATTGGCGGCGTGCGCGTGGCGGTCATCGTGCTCTTCGGCCTCCTCATCGGATGTTTCTGGTTCTTCCAGATCATCCGGCACGCGGAGTTCGAAGAGATGGCGGCGAACAATCACCAGCGGGAGCTGCCGCTGCGTGCGCCGCGGGGGATTCTGTACGACAGAAACGGACGTGTGCTCGTCGAGAACCGTCCGTCGTTCAACGTGTCGATCGTCCGGCTGCACACGGTCGATCTCGATCGAACGATTCGACTGCTGGCGGCCGTCGCTGGGGAGGACGAGAAGACCATCCGCGAGATCGTGGAGCGTCACCGGCGTGAGCCGTCGTACCGGCCGATCGTCGTCATCGAAGACGCCAGCCTCGCGCAAGTCGCGGCGATCACCGCCCGCCGGCTGGATTTCGAGCTGCCTGACGTCGTCGTGCAGCAGGTGCCGACGCGCCAGTATCCGACCGCGGAGCTCGCCGCCCACGTGTTCGGCTACGTCGGCGAAGCCTCGGACGCGCAGGTGGACAGCACCGACAACACGCTGAAGAGCGGGGATATCGTCGGACAGGCCGGCCTCGAAAAGGCGCACAACGCGCTTCTGATGGGCACCGATGGTGTGCGCACGGTCATCGTGAACAGCGTCGGACGCGAGATGGGGGAGATGGAACGGACCGAACCCATCGAGGGACGCCGCCTGAAGCTCACCATCGACTACGACATTCAGAAGGCCATCGAGGACGGGTTCGACGGGGCGGAGTTCAACGGCGCGGCCGTCGTGCTGGATCCGCAGACCGGCGAGGTGCTCGGGTTCTCGAGCCGGCCGGCGTACGATCCGAACGCGTTCGCGGGAGGCATCGACCGGAAGACGTGGGTGCGCCTGAACACCGACGATCTCCGGCCGCTGCAGAATCGCGCGATCCAGGGCCGCTACTCGCCCGGATCCACGTTCAAGATGGCCGTCGGGCTCGCGGCGCTCGAGGAGGGCATCATCACGCCCGACTTCAAAGTGCATTGCAGCGGCGGCGCGAATTTCTACGGCCGCTACTTCAAGTGCTGGAAGAAGGGCGGGCACGGGACGGTGGACCTCCGCCATGCCATCGAGCAGTCGTGCGACGTGTACTTCTACACGGTCGGCAACATGCTGGGCGTCGATCGGATCCACAAGTGGGCAACGCTGCTCGGCCTCGGCGTCATCAGTGGCATCGACCTGCCGAACGAAGTCGCGGGACTCGTGCCGTCCACGGAGTGGAAGAAGGCCCGAACCGGCGAAAAGTGGTACGCGGGCGAGACGATTTCTGTCTCAATCGGCCAGGCGCAGGTGTCGGTCACTCCTATTTCGATGGCCGTCTACATGGCGACGCTGGCCAACGGCGGCATCCGGGTGACTCCGCACCTGCTGAAAGCCGTCGACGAGGGCAAGGGCTGGGTGCCAGTGCCGACGCCGCCGCCCCAGTCCGTCGTCACCATCGAGCCAGACAAGCTGCAGGCTATCCGCGACGGCCTCTGGATGGTGGTGAACGCGGGCGGCACGGGGGGGAGGGCCCGCATCCCGAACGAGGACGTGTCGGGCAAGACCGGCACGGCGCAGGTGATTTCGAATCAGGGACGCGCGGCCGCGTCGAAGAGCGGGAAAGACCTGCGCGACAACGGCTGGTTCGTGTTCTTCGCCCCGCGCGATCATCCGACGATTGCCGGCGTCGTGTTCCTGGAGCACGGCATCCATGGACCCAACGCGGCGACCGTCGCGCATCACATTCTCGACGTGTTTTTCGCGAAGCAGGACGGACGCCCGCTGCCGCCAGCGCCGACGCACGAAGAAATGCGTCTCGACTACAAGGATCCGATGGCGCGCGGCGCTCCGGCCGCAGCAGGTGAGTAACGCGTGACGTTCATCGAACGACGGCTCTTCGGACATCTCGATTGGCTGCTGCTGGCCGCCGTACTCGCGATCTGCGCGATGGGGATCACGATGATCTACAGCGCGACGCAGAGCACCGCACCGCGCCTGTACGTCTCTCAGCTGTACGCGCTCGCGCTCGGCCTCATCGCGCTGCTGGTGGCGCTGTCGATCGACTACCGGACACTGGCCGACCAGTCGCATTTCATCTACATCGTCATCGTGGCGCTGCTGCTGTACGTGCTGCTCTTCGGCGCGGTTCGCGGCGGAGCGCGCCGCTGGATTCCGCTGGGCGCGTCGTTCAATCTGCAACCGTCGGAGTTTGCCAAACTGGCCGTCGCGCTCGTGCTCGCCAAGTTCTTCGGCGAAAGCCGGCGCGGCAATCCCTCGCTCACCGATCTTGCCGTCGCCGGCGGTCTCGCGGTGCTGCCGCTGATTCTCATCGCGCGCCAGCCCGACCTCGGAACGGCCGTGACGATCGTCCCCGTCTATCTCGCGATCGCGTATGCCGCCGGACTGCCGGTCCGAATTCTCGGCATCATCGCCGTGGTGGCGGTGCTCGCGGCGCCGGTCGCGTGGAAATTCGCGTTGAAGGATTACCAGAAGCAGCGCATCTTGACGTTCATCGATCCGTCGAAGGACACCAAGGGCGCCGGATATCAACAGATTCAGGCCCGCATCACCGCCGGGTCCGGCGGTCTCTGGGGCAAGGGGTTCATGAAGG
>JBKPMA010000292.1:0-5118 GCA_046731935.1 Acidobacteriota bacterium | reverse complement strand
GGTGCGGCCGGAAGTGAGCTCTCTCGACTTCAACAACGGCGTCACGCTCCAAGGCTTCCGCATCCCGTCGTTGACGACGCGGCGTGCTGAGACCGACGTGGAGCTGCGCGACGGCCAGTCGTTCGCGATTGCCGGACTGATGAACAACATGTCGCAGGACGACAAGTCGGCCATACCCATCCTCGGCAGCCTGCCGATCATCGGCCCATTGTTCAAGAGCCGCGCCGAGCGCCAGGAGCGGACTGAGCTGATGGTCGTTGTCACGCCGCGGCTGGTGCAGCCGCTCGAGCCAGACGAGGTTCCGCCGCTGCCAACGGACCCGAAGCTGTTCCTGCCGCAAATGGGCGACAAGAACGACGGGCAACACACGGGCAAAGCCGGCGGCACTGACCGTTGATAGGGAGCACACCCATGCCGCGCTTCAACTCCGAGCGGGGAGCGATCCTTATTCACACCGGGATCGCGATGATCGGGCTCATGGCGTTCAGCGCACTGTCGATCGACTACGGCATCCTGTGGACGTCGCGCCGTCAGGCGCAGAACGCAGCCGATGCCGCGGCGCTCGCCGGCGCCGTTTCGCTCGCCTTCGTCGATCGCACCGACGTCACTCGCGCGCGGCGGGCCGCCGAAGCGGCGGGCGAAGCGAACGTCATCTGGGGCCAGGCACCGAACATCGATCCGGACGCGGATATCACGATCGGCACGTGTCCGCCCGGCATCACCAACGCCATCGACATCTGTGTGCGTGTAAACGTCTACCGCAATCAGGGGCGCGACCCACTGCCGACCTATTTCGCACGTCTGCTCGGGATCCCGGACCAGGGCGTGCAGGCGACGGCTACTGCGCGCGTGCTCGAGGGCAACAGCGCTTCGTGCATGCGTCCGTGGGCGATCACCGACAAGTGGTACGACGCGCTCGATACGGCTCCCCCAATCGAGGGGACGCCGACGTGGACGTTCGACGACAAGTATGACCGGTACTTCCAGAGCGGTCCCAACAAGGGACAGCTGATGCCGGGCACGGTGGACTGCTATCACGCCGATCTCCTGAATTTTCAAGGACCGTACTTGAACAACTGCCCGAACTCGGTCGGGGTCACGAGCTTCCAGGTCCCACAAGACGTGGGCGTGCGCGTCCGCTTCAAGTCGGGCAACCCGAGCCAGGCACTGACGGCGGGATGGTTCTTCCCGATCGATCTGCCGCTTGCAAACGGCCCGACCAACGGCGGTCAGCGCTACCGCCAGAACATCGCCCAATGCAATAGCCTGGCGGTCAACCTGGGCGACCTGCTCTGGACCGAGCCCGGCAACATGATCGGACCCACCAGTCAGGGCGTGTCCGACCTCATCGCGCAGGATCCCGGCGCGACATGGAACGGCACCGACGTCGTGGGCGGCATGTTCGGCGCCAACAGCAGCCCTCGTATCGTGCCGATTCCCGTCTTCAACGTCGAGGCGTATCAGTTCCAAGACAAGTCGAGCGGGAAATTCCAAGTGCAGGTAACCAACATCCTGGGGTTCTTCGTGGAGCAGATGCAAGGCAATGACGTGACGGGGATCCTTCTGCCCTATCGCGCGCAATTCAACCCGGGGGCGGCGACAGTGAGCTCCACGTCGGCGTTCCTCTATTCCGTGGTGCTGGTGCGATGAACGGACAACCCCGCGTGCGGGTCAGCGTGGTAGGCGGCCCCGATGGTGCGATCGAATCGCTGCTCGCCGCCGGTGGCATCGCCGCCACGTCGCTCCCCATTTCGGATCTCATGCGACTGGCGCAATCAATGGTTGATGGCGGCCATGTGATCGTCCTCGACGTGCGGGAGACGAACCAGTTTCCGCCATCGGTGGCGCAGCTCAAGCGTCAGCACCCGCAAGTGGCAATCGTGCTGGTCGCCTCGACGCTCGATCCCACGCTGATGCTCGAGGCCATGCGCGCCGGTGTCAGCGAGTGCGTCGCCGAGCCGCTGGGCGAGGCGGATCTGCACGCTGCCGTGCTGCGCGTCAGTCAGCAGTCCGCGCCAGCCGGTGCGGCCGGACAGGTGTTCGCGATGGTGGGAGCCAAGGGCGGCGTCGGGACCACCACGCTCGCTGTGAACCTGGCCACCGAGCTCGAGAAGGAGGCTGTCGGCTCCACGCTGCTGATCGACCTGCACTTCGGCGGGGGCGATGCCGCGGTCATGCTTGGCGCCGAACCCCGCTTCACCGTCTTCGACGCGCTGCAGAACATCCATCGGCTGGATGCGTCCATCCTGCACGGTCTGGTGACCTCAACTCGGGCGGGCGTGCACCTGCTCGCCTCCGCGGATCGCTCGCTTGCCGACGCGCGCCCGGCCGAGGGCCTGACGACCATTCTCGCCCTGGCCGCGCGTCTCTACCGCTACGTCGTCGTCGACGTGCCGGAGGCCGATATCGGGAGTCTCGATGCACTCGGCGACACGACCCGTGTGGTCGTCGTCGCGAACCAGGAACTGCCCACCATCCGCCGCGCCGGCCGTTTGGTCGCATCGCTGCAGGAAAGGCACGGCAAGGATCGCGTGTCGGTGGTCATCAACCGCTTCGATCAGAAGTCCGACATCGGAATCAAGGACGTCGAGCAGGTCGTGAAGTGCCGCATCCGCCACTCAGTGCCGAGTGATTACCGGCTCGCCCTGCGTGCCCAGAACGTCGGGCGACCGCTGGCGCTCGACAACCACAACCGGCTCGCAGCGGCGTTCCGCGATCTCGCTCGTGACATGGCCGGCGTTCGCGCAACCGCGAAGGCCGCCGCCACCCCCAGCCTGTTCGGCCGCTTGAGCGGCCGGCATTCCTAACCGAGGCCATACCGATGACGCCTTCCCTCAGCGATGCGTTCCCGAAGCCGACGACGGCCGCTCAGCAAACGGCACTGCGACATCCGCAGTACCAGAGCCTCAAGGGACGCGTGCACCAGGATCTGCTGAACCGCCTGCATCTCGATCGACTCTCACGAATTGGCCGGGCGGATGCCGAACCGGAGATCCGAAGCCTGATCGTCTCGATGCTCGACGTCGAGGCCAAGACACTCCCGCTCAGCCAGTACGAGCGTGAGGCGCTCATCACGGAAGTGCTCGACGAGATCTTCGGCCTTGGCCCGCTCGAGCCGCTGCTTGCCGACCGGACCATCTCCGACATTCTCGTGAACCGCCACGATCAGGTGTACGTCGAGCGCGAGGGCCGGATCGAGGAGACGTCGCTCACGTTCCGTGACGATGCGCATGTGATGCAGATCATCGAGCGGATTGTCAGCTCGGTTGGTCGCCGCATCGACGAATCGAGCCCGATGGTCGATGCCCGCCTGGCGGACGGGTCACGCGTCAACGCCGTGATCCCGCCGCTCGCACTCGACGGACCGATCCTGTCCATCCGGCGGTTTCGCACCGACCGGCTCGGCGCGCAGGACCTGGTGCAGCGGCAGACCTTGACGGATCCGATGCTGGAGTTTCTGCAGGCTGCCGTCGCCGGCCGGCTGAACATCATCGTCTCGGGCGGCACCGGCGCTGGCAAGACGACCATGCTCAACGTGCTGTCCGGTTTCATCGCCGATCACGAGCGCGTTGTCACGATCGAGGACGCAGCGGAGCTCAAGCTGCGGCAGCGCCATGTGGTGCGGCTCGAGACGCGGCCGCCGAATATCGAAGGGCGTGGCGCCGTCCGCCAGCGCGAGCTGGTCATCAATGCGCTCCGCATGCGCCCGGATCGCATCATCGTCGGCGAGGTGCGTGGCGAAGAGGCCCTCGACATGCTGCAGGCCATGAACACCGGCCACGATGGCAGCCTCACCACCATCCACGCCAACAGTCCACGAGATGCCCTGTATCGCCTCGACACGATGGTGGCCATGGCTAACCTGAACATTCCAGAGAGGGCGGTACGTCAGCACGTGGCCTCCGCCCTGGACCTGGTCGTCCAGGTGTCGCGCCTCTCGAGCGGTGCCAGGCGAGTCGTCGCGATCAGCGAGGTGATCGGGATGGAGCAGGACGTCATCACGATGCAGGACATCTTCGTGTTCGAACAGCACGGCCTGACGGCGGATGGCCGCGTCATCGGACGCTTCCGCGCGACCGGCATCCGGCCGAAGTGCGCCGACAAGCTCGGCATCGCCGGGAAGGCGTTGCCCATCGAGATGTTCGACCACAACAAGCTGGTGGCGTGAGGCACGTATGATGACGCTTGCGCTCCCGTTCATTGTCGTCTTCACTGCGCTAATCTCCGTGTACTGGGCTTTCGTGCTCAGACCGGAGGCAGCGGCGCAGGGTGCACTCAAGAAGCGCCTCGCCGCGCAGCCACGAGCCCTCAAGGCGGCGACGACCATCGTCAAGGCGGGTGAACGGCTCAGCGCGATCCCCACGCTCGATCGCGTGCTGCACGCCACCAGCCAGATTCTGGTCCCGCTCCAACAGGAAATCACGCTCGCCGGCATGAAGATCACGCCGGCGACCTTGCTGCTGACATGCGGCTGTACCGCCGGCGGCGTCTTCCTGGCTATCGTCCTCGCGACGCACCTGCGATGGCTCGGGTTGCTCCTCGGCGGCATCAGCGCGTATCTACCCATCGCGTACGTGCGGGCGCGGGCCCGGAGGCGGCTGCTGCTCTTGGAAGAGCAATTCCCCGAAGCCACAGATCTGATTGCGCGTGCCTTGCGCGCCGGTCACGCGTTCACGACCGGTCTGTCGATCGTCGCCGACGAGGCACCGGAGCCGATTGCCGCGGAGTTCCAGCAACTTTACGAGGAGCAGAATTTCGGGAAGCCTCTAGCCGAAGCGATGCGCGCCTTCGCAGAACGAGTGCCGCTGCTCGACGCGCGATTCTTTGCGACCGCCGTGCTCACCCAGCGCGAGTCGGGCGGGAACCTCGCGGCGATCCTCGACAACATCTCGCACGTGATCCGCGATCGCTTCAAGGTGAAGCGGCAGGTGCGCGTCGTGACCGCCCACGCTCGCATCACGGGCTGGATTCTGATTTGTGAGTCGCCGCTGCTGGCGGCGGTGCTGACGTTCATGATGCCGAACCACATGTCGAAGTTGGTGACCGATCCCATCGGGATCGGGCTCGTCGTCCTGGCGATCGCCCTGCAGACCATGGGTACGCTCGTCATCCGTAAGC
>JBKPMA010000291.1:0-7623 GCA_046731935.1 Acidobacteriota bacterium | reverse complement strand
GTTCTATGCGGAGCGGTTCGGGTTCCGTCGAGGCCAGTTTCCCAACGCCGAGCTCGTATCCGACACGACCCTGTCGTTGCCGTTGTCGGCGGCGACCACGCCAGAAGACGTCGACACCGTTGTCGGCGCGCTCGGCGATGTGCTCGCTGCCTGAGGCCGCCGTGTCCCGCCGTCCACGAATTCTGCTGCGAGTTGCCGCCGGTCCGCGCCTCGGCTTCGGGCATCTCGTTCGCGCCCGCACGTTGACGCGCGCGCTCGACGCCGACGTACGGATCAGCGTCCGTGGCACGGCACGCGTCATCGGCATCGCGTCGAGGATGGCACTGCCGCTCGCCACGAGGTCGATTCACGCGGAGCTCGCCGATCCGTCGATCGACCTGGTCGTGATCGACGATCCGTCCCGTCGGGAGGGGAACCGCGTGCTGCGGGCTGCACGGCGCCGTGGACATGCGGTCGCCAGCATTCACGACCGCGGCATCGCGCCGCTCAGGTCGGATCTCGCCATCGATGGCACCATCTGTCCCGGCATCGTGCCGGCCACCCAGCTGCTGTCGGGACCGGCGTACGCGCTGCTCGATCCATCGATCGCTTCCGGCCGGCGGCGGGCGCGGATCAAGGGCCGTGTGCTCGTCACACTCGGCGGTGGGTCCCGCACGCAACTGGCGCGGATGATTGCGGCTCATGTTGCCGAACGGCAGCCGCAGGCGGAAGTCCGTCTTGCCGGTGGCTGGACCACGCGAGGTGGGCGCCTGCCGTCGCGCGTGGCATGGCTGCCGACCTCGTCGTCTCTCCACGGCGAACTGCGCCGCTGCGAAGTGGCTGTCGTCGCGGGAGGTATGACGCTCTACGAGGCCGCGGCTGTAGGTACGCCGGCGGTGGCTGTGTCGATCGTCCCTGCGCAGCGTCCGTCCGTACGCGCGTTCTCCCGTGGCGGGCTCGCGCTCGACGGCGGGCTTGCGCGAGGCACGTCAACGGCTGCCCGGCGTTCGGCGATGCACGTGGCCGGGTTGGTCACGCGGCTGCTCGAGGAAGCGCCGCTGCGTGCGCGTCTCGCGTCGAAGGGGCCGCTGATCGTGGATGGCCGCGGGGCAGCCCGGGTGGCCTCAGCACTCATCGCGCTGGCGAAACACACGCGGAGGCGGCGATGAGCGCCCGCGCACTTCTTTTCGATCTCGACGACACCCTGTACGCCGAACGGCGCTTCATGCTCAGCGGCTTCGCTGCGGTGGCCGCTGCCGTCGCGATGCGTGTGGATGCTCCCCGGCGGATCGTGTTCGATCAGCTGGTGCGCGCGGCCAGGCAGGGGCGTCGCAGCACGGCGTTTCAAGAGATGTGCGAGACCTGGCAGCTCGATCACACGATCCTGCCATCACTGCTCGCGACGTATCGCGAACATCGCCCGTGCCTGCGCTTGCCTCGGATCGCCAGGGCCGTGCTGGAAGCGGTTCATGGCACCTGGCGCACGGCGATCGTCACAAATGGACCCCCGGACGTTCAGGCGCGCAAGGTCGAGGCACTCGGCGTCTCTGCGCTCGTAGACGTCGTCGTCCTTGCGGAGTCCTGCGGTACAGGGCGTGCCAAACCCGAGCGCGCCGTGTTCATGCAGGCGCTCGACGCTGTCGGCGTACGCCCGCGAAACGCAGTCATGGTTGGCGACGATCCGTGGTGCGACGTGGCAGGTGCCCGCGCAGCGGGTCTTCAGACGATTCGCGTGCGACGCGGCCGTCTGCGCGAGGCTCCGGATGCAACAGGGGCGGCACCCGATGCCGTTGTCACGACGTTGGCCGTCGTGCCGGCCGTCGCGGAGCGGCTCCTTCAAGAAAGGCTCCGAGATGCCGATTAGCATTGCGCAGCGGCAGGTGGGCGGCGACGGCCCTCTGTTCGTCATCGCGGAACTGGGTCTCAACCACGGGGGATCGCTCGACGAAGCGCTGATCCTCGTGGATGCGGCGGCCGCGGCCGGTGCCAGCGCCATCAAGCTGCAGACGCTCCGGGGTGCGCGGTTGGTTGCGCCCGGGTGTCCGGCGCCGATGCACGTGGCAGCGCGATCGCTCGTGGAGTTCTTCGCGCAGTTCGAGCTCGACGAAGCCGCACACGTTGCGATTGCGGCTCGTGCCCGCGCACACGGCCTGGGGGTGATGTCGACGCCCTTCGACCTGGATGCCGTGGACCTGCTCGAGCGGGTTGGCGTGGACGCGTTCAAGATCGCGAGCGGCGACGTGACCTTCCATCAACTCATCCGAAAGGCGGCGAAGACCGGCAAGCCGCTCGTCGTGTCGACGGGGATGAGCGAGATCGACGAGATTCGGGCTGCCTTGGCATGCGCCAGAGAGGCAGGCGCAACCGACGTCGCATTGCTGCACTGCGTCTCGGCATATCCGACACCGGAGGGCAGCGAGAACCTCCGCGCGATTGCGACGCTGGCGCGCACCTTCGATGTCCCCGTCGGTCTCTCCGACCACGGTACGAGTCCAGATGCCGCGGTGATCGCGACAGCGCTCGGAGCAGCCATTTACGAGCGCCACTTCGTGAGCGGCCCTGAGTCAGACAGCATCGACCGCGCAGTGTCGTCCACGCCCGCTGAGCTCGCGGAGATCGTCGCGGCCGCCGAACGCGCGCGACGTGCGCTCGGGGATGGTGTCAAGACATGCCTCGACGTCGAGGCGGGCAACCAAACCCCCAGCCGGCGGGCCCTCTACGCGGCGCGGGCGCTCGCGCCAGGGCACGTTTTGACTGAACACGACTTCGTGGCGCTGCGACCGAGTGCCGGTGTGCCTGCGTCCGAGTGGCACACGGCTGTCGGTCGATCCGTAGCCGTGCCGATCGATGCCGGCCAGGCCATCGAGCCGTCATTCATTGAGCCTGCGACACGGTCCTCCCGACGCCCGGTGACGCATGGCGTGTAACGTCCTCATCACGGCAGCGTCGCGGCGTGTGCCGCTGGTGCTCGCCTTCAAGCAGGCGCTCAGGACGCTCGGCGAGGCCGGCGCCGTCGTGGTGACCGATGTCAATCCGCTGTCGCCAGCGGTGCACGTCGCAGATCGCGCGTACCTGGTGCCGCCATCGCAGGCAGACGGCTATCTCGACGAGGTCTCGCGAATCTGCGACTACGAGGACATCCGCCTCGTCATCCCGACGATCGACGACGAGCTGGAGCTGTTTGGGGCTGCTCGCGCCCGTTTCAAGAATGCCGGTGTGCTGGTCGCGGTCTCGCAGGCGTCAACCGCCAGCATCTGCAATGACAAGCTGGCCACCTGCGAGCAGCTCCGTGCCCATGGCATTGCCGCGGCGCCGACCTGGGTACCACCGACGTTACCCGCCGATGTGGCCTTTCCCCTCTTCGTCAAGCCGCGAGGCGGCCGTGGAGGCGTCGGCGCGTACCGCGTCAACGATCGCCGCGAGCTGGATTTCTTCCTGTCGTATGTTGGCGATCCCGTCGTGCAGGAGTACCTCGACGGACCGGAGTTCACGCTCGACCTGCTCTGCGATTTCGACGGGCAGCCGATTTCAGTCGTGCCTCGCGAGCGTGTCGTCATCCGGTCGGGCGTGATCGACCGCGGACGCACGAAGCGCGACGACGCGCTGATCGACCTCGCGCTGGCCTGCTCCCGCGTACTGCCATTCGCCGGCGCCATCAACATCCAGTGCCGCGTCGTGAACGGTCGTCCGACTGTCTTCGAGATCAACCCGCGGTTCTCCGGCGGTATTCCGCTGACCATTGCCGCAGGTGCGGATTTCCCGAGGTGGCTCGTCGAGCTCGCGCTCGGCCGGCATGTCGAACCCGCGATCGGCCAATTCGTCAGCGATCTCTGGATGACCAGCTACGAGGCGTCAATCTTCCTCGACAACGATCGAGCCGCCACGCTCGCCGCGTCTCTAGAACGCCCGCTGGAGGACGTCGCATGAGACGGCCGGACGCGCTCATCATTCTCCAGGCTCGCCTGGGCTCGACGCGGTTGCCGGGCAAAGCGATGCGCCGCCTCGAGGGCTACACGCTCGTCGAGCGCTGCCTGCTCCGGTTGCTCGCCGGCCACGCGGCGCCGGTCATTCTTGCCACGACGACGCGGCGGGAGGACGACGTGCTCGTGCGTGAGGCGGAACGCTGTGGCGTGGCGTCAGTACGGGGTTCAAAAGACGACGTCCTCGGGCGGTTCGCGCTGGCGGCATCGCTGCTGCAACCGCGCTACATCATCCGCGCGACCGCCGACAATCCCGCCGTCGACATCGACGCGCCGGGGCGCGTGCTCGCACTCCTTCGAACGCAGCCGGTGGACTACGTCGTCGAACACGGCTTGCCGTGCGGAGGAGCCGTCGAAGGCCTCAGAACCGAGGCGCTGCTCGACGCGGCTGAACGCACCGATGTGCCGTACGATCGTGAGCACGTCACTCCATACGTGAAGGATCCGGCAAACGGGTACCGCGTACTTGACGCGCAGGCTCCAGAGCGAGTGCGCCGCCCCGATCTGAGATTTTCAATCGATACGGCGGACGATCTGGTGTGGATGGAGCGCGTCTTTGCCAGGGCGGGCGCCGCCGCACCCACCCTGCCGCTGACTCTCCTCATCCGCGCGGCCGACGCGCTCAGCCTGCGGGAGGTCGCATGATCTCCGTCACGAGGCTCGACGGCGCAGAGATCATTCTGAACGCAGATCTTGTCGAGAGCATCGAGCCAACGCCTGACACGCTCATCTGTCTGGCCAATGGATCGAAGCTCTTCGTCCGCGAGACGCCCGACGAGGTCGTCCATCGCGTGATCGAATTCCGCCGTGCCCTGCTCGCCGGTCCCGTGCTGCGCCCGAGTGCCAATCCACAAGGCGGCGCCGCATGAAGAAGGGGCAGCGGATCGACTGGTCCACGTCGGCGGGACTCGTGGTCGGGTTCGGGCTGATTCTGCTCGGGCAGGCCCTCGAAGGCGGCTCGGTGCGGTCTGTCGTGCAGTGGACGGCGGCGCTGATCGTGCTGGGCGGTACGCTTGGCGCCGTGATGGTCAGCTTCACGATGCACGATCTCTGGAAGGCAGTGCAGAGTCTGCGAACCATCTTCATCGATTCGTACCAGCCAGCCGACGACACCATCAATCAGATCGTGCGCCTCGCGACGAAGGCTCGCCGCCACGGAATCATTTCCCTGGAGGACGAGCTCGACAATCGTGCCGACGTGTTTCTGCGCAAGTCCATCGGCCATGCCGTGGACGGCGCCAAGCCGCAGACCCTGCGCGATCTGATGGAAATCGAGATCGTCAATCAGGAGGAACACGACGAAGCACCTTCACGCGTCTTCGAGGCGGCCGGCGGCTATTCGCCGACGATGGGGATTCTGGGAGCCGTGCTGGGCCTGATTCAGGTGATGGGGCACTTGAATGAGCCCGACAAGCTCGGAGGCGGCATTGCGGTTGCCTTTGTCGCGACGGTCTACGGTGTGGGCTTCGCAAATCTGATCTACCTGCCGTTCGCCACGAAACTGAAGCTGCGCGCGCGACGCACCGCCAAGCGGCGCGAGCTGATGATGGAAGGCGTTCTGGCCATCCAGGACGGCCTCAATCCACGGCTCATCGAGGAGAAGCTCCGCGGCTTCCTCGCGAAGGCCGATCCACCGGCGGCCAGGCCGAGACGGCGGGCCGCATGATCCGCCGGCGCCGCAGCAGCGATCACACGGGGGGCCATCACGAGCGGTGGCTCGTGTCGTACGCGGACTTCGTCACGCTCCTCCTGGCGTTCTTCGTGACGATGTATGCGATTTCGAAAGTGGACAACCACAAGCTGAATCGCGCGGTCACCGCGTTTCAGGTGGCGTTCTCGGAATGGAAGGTCGCTCCGCATCCGGGCCAGGGCGAAGGTCTGATGCCGGGAGCCAGAGTCGGAGCGGCCACCGGAGAAAACGACGTCATTCCCGATGGCATGCTCTCCAACGTCGAGTCCCGGCTGTTCTACCGGCTTCGGGCGATTGGCGAGGATCGTGTCGAAATGTCGCGTGACCATCGCGGACTCGTCATCACGGTCCGCGAGAGCGGCAGCTTCCCGGCTGGCCGCGCCGACCTGACCGAGAGTGCGCAGGCGCTCTTCACCGAGATCGGCAACTCGATCGTCGATCTGCCGAACACCATCCGCATCGAGGGTCATACCGATGACGTACCGATTCATACGGATCGGTTCTCGTCGAATTGGGAGCTCTCTACGGCACGCGCGACGGCGGTCGTCGCGTTTCTGACCGAGCGGGCCCACGTCGATCCCCGGCGGCTGTCAGCGGCGGGCTACGCGGAGTTTCATCCCAAGGTCTCCAACGATTCGCCGGCCAATCGCGCCCGCAACCGGCGCGTCGATGTGATCGTGCTCAACGCGCATACGGAAGATTGGGAGGAGCCGCTTGTCGGTCTCAAGCCGCGCTAGCCGCAACGCATCGCTCCAGGAAGCCCTGCTGGGCCGCCATGAGCGCCGCGTGCTCACGTCTGCCGACCGGCAGGCACTCGGACAGCAGCGCATGCTCATCACGGGCGCTGGCGGGTCAGTCGGCGCAGAGCTCGCGCGTCAAATCGCGGAGTGCATGCCTGCGCGGCTCACACTGGTCGATCAGTCCGAATACAACCTGTTCACGGTGGAACGGGAGCTGACCGATCGGTTTCCACACGTCCGTGTGGAACCAATCCTCGCAGACGTCACGCGGCTGAGGGATCTGCGGACGGTCGTTCGCTCCACGCGGCCGCACGTCGTCTATCACGCCGCGGCGTACAAGCACGTCACGATGGCGGAGCGGGCGGTGTGCGCTGCGGTTCGAGCGAATGTGTTCGGCACGCTGAACGCCACTCGTGCCGCGGCGGAAGTAGGCGCACGGCTGGTACTCATCTCGACCGACAAGGCGGCGCAGCCCGCGAGTGTCATGGGCGCTACGAAGCGCGTGGCGGAGCTTGCAGCGCTCGCGCACGCCACGAGCACGTTCCGGCCAGTGGTGGTTCGCTTCGGGAACATTCTCGGCAGCAGTGGAAGTCTGCTCGAGATCCTGCTCGATCGCATCACCGACGGTCTGTCGCTGCCCATCACCGATAGCCAGGCGTCGCGATATTTCATGACGCCGGCCGAGGCGGTCTCGCTCGTGTTGAAGGCGGACCTGCTGGGTGATGGCGGCGAGATCTATTGGCTCGACATGGGCGAGCCCGTGCGGATCGTCGACCTCGCCGAGCGGCTGCTCGACTGGGCGGAGGAGTCCGGTCTGCAGCGGGTGCCAATCGAATTCATCGGTCTGCGTGCCGGCGAAAAGCTGCGTGAGGAGCTGACCAGCCAGGGCCTCGAGCTGTGCCGGACGAAGCATCGCCGCGTTTGGGTCGCACGGCAGCCCGAACTGAACAGGGCAGCCGTCACACGCGTGCTTCGCGCGCTACGCGAAGACGTGAAGCGCGGCGACGCTCTGACGGCACTCGCCGACCTGCACGCCGCCGTTCCCGAATACATGCCGAGCCGTGAGGCTCGCGATCGCGCGGCCGCCGTGACACTGGGACATGCGGCCACGAACACCTCGTCGCACGCGCGCTCGGCCTGAGACAATCGACCCTGTGACCTTTCGACTCTTCGACTCTTCAACCGTTCGACCTTTCGACTCTTTGACCCTTCGACTCTTTGACCTTTTTGACCC
>JBKPMA010000290.1:0-6366 GCA_046731935.1 Acidobacteriota bacterium | reverse complement strand
CTGCAGCACGATTACCCGGTGTTTGAAGTCAACCGGATTGCACACCGCAACGACGCCATCTACCCGGCTACGGTGGTCGGCAAGCCGCGGCAGGAGGACTTCTACATCGGCGATCTGCTTCAGGAACTGCTCTCGCCGCTGTTTCCAATGGTGATGCCGGCCGTCGAGCGACTGTGGTCGTACGGCGAGACGGGCTATCACTCGCTGGCCGCGGCAATCGTGAAGGATCGCTACGCGCGAGAAGCGATGGCCAGCGCGTTCCGCATCCTCGGAGAGGGCCAGTTGTCGTTGACCAAGTTCCTCCTGGTCACCGACTCGCCAGTCGATCTCAAAGACTTCCGCGCAACGCTCGAGCACGTGCTCGCCCGCACACATCCGGAAACGGATCTCTACGTCTTCTCGCACCTGTCGATGGACACGCTGGACTACACGGGGCCCGCGGTCAACAAAGGCTCGAAGGGTGTGTGGCTTGGATTGGGGGATCCGGTGCGCGATCTGCCGCGGTCATTCAACACGGCGGCGGCGCTGCCGCACGGTGTGACGGACGTGCGGGTCTTCTGCGCCGGCTGTCTGGTGGTGGGCGGGCCTGGATTTGCCGGCGATGCGGACTTCGCCGCGCGGGTCGCGCGCGATCCGGTCTTCGCGGGCTGGCCGCTCATCGTGGTCACCGACGAACCCGCGCGGGCCGTCCGAAGCCCGATGAACTTCCTGTGGACGACGTTCACGCGATTCGAACCGGCTCGCGACATCGCGGCGGCCGGCACCGCGATTCGCCACAATCATCTGTCGTACACAGGCCCGGTTGCCATCGATGCACGCCTGAAGCCGGGATTTCCGGCCGAGCTTTTTTGCGACGACGCAACTGCGGAAACGGTCTCGCGGCGATGGACGGAGTACTTCCCGGCTGGAGGCGTCGAGATGGGCGACTCGGCCCGCGCGCATCTCGACTGATCGCACTAGTTCAGCGCGTGCGGCACCGCGAGCGTAAAAGGCGAGATCGTGGCGTCGAATTCCTCACCCGCATCGGTCACCATCTGGTACGTGCCGTGCATCGAGCCGACCGGCGTTTTGAGCGGGCAAAAGCTCGAATACTCGAAGCTGGTGCCGGGCGCCAGGACAGGTTGTTCGCCGACGACGCCGGGACCGCGCACCTCCTGCACGTTGCCATCCGAGTCCGTAATGACCCAGGCGCGGCTGATCAGCTGTGTGCGCTCGGTGCCCACGTTTGAAATCCGAACGCGATAGGTGAAGAAGTATTGTGAGTCCTGGGGTGAACTGCGTTCGGGAAGATACGCGCTGGTCACCTGGATATGAATTCCTCGTGTCGTCATCTCGCTCATGCGAGCCCTCAGCCTCTCGGTTCCGATTATCGCCCAGTCCCGGGCGTCCGGAACCCCGCCAGGCTCTCTCTCGTCTTTCTACAATGACTTCACGCCCGTGTAGGTCATCTTTCTCTCCCCGCCCCGTCAACAACCGTTGCGCAAGGTTTCGACCTTGCTACCGGGGTATCCCATGAATCCGGACATGATTATCGGAGAAGTCATCAGCAGCGCTCTCGGCGTACGGCACGGACGACGCCATCGGCATCACCCGTTCGATCTGATCGTCGGCGGACACCCGTGGTGGCTCAACGGCGGTACCCTGTTGACCGCCCTTGGCCTCGCCTGGGGGATGCTCGACACCGCGAATGCCGCGCCGGCAGCATCACGACCCTCGACGGTCACGACGTCGGCGCCGCAGCCTGGTGCAGCCACGACAGCCGGCGCCGCACACACAGCGGCCACCGTGCCGGCGGTGCCGACCGTGCCGATTGAAGTCGCGCGCGTGGTTCGGCTGACGGTCTCAGCGGCCCGCGCTGATGGTGCGCTGACCGACGTCGAACAGGATGCCATTCGCACGCGGGCTCGGGCTGTTGGAGCAGAAGCTCTCGTCGACGAGGAGCTGAAGGCACCGACCCCGCTTTCGCGGTTGGTCGCGGGTGTACCCGCGACCTCGCGCAACGAGCTCTACACGTTGGCGTTTGCGATCGTGCACGCCGACGGCGTCGTGGCAGGAGCGGAACGCATCTATCTGGCGCAGCTCGCGCATGCACTCGGGCTGTCGGCGGAGGAATCCGCCGCGCTCGAGCAGACGGCGGCCGAACGGCTGGCAGCAGCCGCACCGGCCGACGAGGCATCCGCGCCGGATGCGCCGGCAAGCGACCTCTCGAGGAGGACCGATGGCTGACGAACAGTGGTACATGGCGATTGGTGGCCACCAGGTGGGACCAGTCAGTGCGGACGAGATTCGATCGAACATCGACAACGGCAGCATCGATGCGAAAACGCTGCTCTTCTCGGCCGGCATGAAGAACTGGGCGCCGCTCAGCGCGATTCCGCAGTTCGCGTCGCGTCTATCGCCGCAAGCCGTCCCGCCCATCCCCGGGACGGCCTCCGCTGCGCCAGCAATGGCGGAAGTCCCGCCCGCTCCGACAACGGCACCCGGCTCCGGTCGTCGCGCCCACGATATCGACTTCCGGATATTCGGCGAGGACCTTCAGTTCGTCGAAGTGGCGTTGGATCCTGGCGAAAGCGCGGTCGCCGAGGCGGGAGCGCTGATGTACATGACGCCCGGCATCCAGATGGAAACGATCTTCGGCGACGGCAGTCAGCAGCAGGGCAGCGGCATCGTCGGCGCATTGCTCGGCGCCGGACGGCGCATCCTGACCGGTGAGAGCCTGTTCATGACGGTGTTCACCAATCAGGCCGCCGGTGTTCATCGGCTGGCGTTCGCGGCGCCGTATGCGGGCCGTATCGTCCCGCTCGATCTCGCGGCACTCGGAGGCACGCTGGTCTGCCAGAAGGATTCATTCCTGTGCGCGGCGCGAGGCGTGTCGATCGGAATCGCGTTCCAGAAGAAGATCGGCGTCGGGCTCTTCGGTGGTGAAGGCTTCATCATGCAGCGGCTGCAGGGTGACGGACTCTGCTTCGTCCACGCCGGCGGTATGGTGCATGCGCTGGACCTCTCCCCAGGCGAATCGCTCCGAGTCGACACCGGCTGTCTCGTCGCGCTGCAGCCATCGGTGCAGTACGACATTCAGTTCGTCGGCAAAGTGAAGACGGCACTGTTCGGCGGGGAGGGCCTCTTCTTTGCGACGTTGACCGGTCCCGGCAAGGTCTGGCTCCAATCGCTTCCGCTCAGCCGTCTGGCCGATCGATTGATGAAAGCTGCGCGGAGCGGGCATCGCCAGGAAGAAGGGTCCGTGCTCGACAAGGCATTCGGACTCGGAAATCTCATCGACGGCGACTGAGTGCGGCAGCGGCGATGGCACGTCCGGCGACTGCGCCGGACGCCCACGCCCATTGAAAATTGAAGCCGCCGAGCCGTCCGTCCACGTCGAGGATCTCGCCGGCAAGATAGAGACCGCGACGGACCCGTGAGGCCATCGTGGCCGGATCTATCTCCGTCAGCGAGACGCCGCCGGCCGTGGCTTCAGCCACGTCGAAGCCGCGGCTGCCGCGAATGCTCAGCGGCAGTCCACTGAGCGCGTGCGCCAGACGCCGGCGGTCATCGCGCGTGAGATGCGCGAGCGTCACATCGTCGGCGACCCCGGCGTGCATCCGGAGTTGCGTGGCCAGTGACGCCGGTACCCACTCCGACAGGATTCCGTCGACCGACGCACGCGGCCGCTCTCGCGCCGCGCCCGAGAGGTCGCCGTCGATGGCGTCGAACTGGCGTCCGGGACGAAAGCTCACGCGAATCTCGACGTGACGTCGTTCGAGCTCCGCGCGGTGCCAGTGCCGCGACGCGTCCAGCACCGCCGGACCGCTGACGCCGACGTGCGTCCAGAGCAGAGGACCACTCGTGCGCACGGTGACGCGGCCGTCGATCACGACGGCGATCTCCACATCCACGGTGACGCCCGCGACGTGTTGATGCAGACCGTCCTGCAGGAGCAGCGGAACGAGCGCGGGAATCGGCTCCACGAGGTGGTGTCCGAGATCGCTGGCGAAGCCGTATCCTGCCCCGGTGCTTCCGGTGTTGGGAACCGATCGCCCACCCGTCGTCAGGACGAGCCGTTGGCTGGTCAGCCTGCCGCGCTCACCGACGACCGCGAACTGCTCGCCATCGTCAATGACCTGGTCCACCCGCCAGCCGGTCTCGATGTGCACGCCGACGGCAGCGGCCTGTGTCAGGAGGGCGTCGAGGACTACGCGCGCAGCGTTGGCATCAGGGAACAGCTTTCCGCGAGCTTCCTCGTGAAGCGCGACACCCGCGTCGGCGAAGAAGCCGACGGTGTCGTCTACTGTCCACGCGTTGAGGACCCGCGCGATCGTGGATCGGGATCCGCCCCAGAAGTCCGCGGCGGTGACCGCACGGTTCGTGACGTTGCAGCGCCCGCCGCCGCTGATCAGGATCTTCGCTCCGAGGCGCTTGGCGCTGTCGACGACAGTGACGCGCGCACCACCGCGGGCGGCCACGATGGCCGCCATAAGGCCCGCGGCGCCGCCCCCGACGACAATGCACTCGGACGGAGCGGCCTCGGCCGGAATCAGAGATTCCCCTGCCGGATCTCCTCGGCCAGGTAGTCGGTCGCGCGCCACGAGAGGGCGAGGATGGTCAACGTCGGATTCTTCTCACTGGCGCTGGTGAACGCCGAGCCATCCACGACGAACACGTTCTTCACTTCGTGCATCTGATTGAAGCGGTTCAACGCAGACCGCTTCGGATCCTCGCCCATGCGGCAGCAGCCGTGCTCGTGGATCGCCGATCCGTTCGAATCGAGCTCGCCGCGTGTGAAGTGCACCCACTCGATGCCGGCAGTCTTGCCGATCTCTTCGAGCGTGTCGTAGATGTGGTCCGTCATCTTCCGCTCGTTCTCGCGGATGCGATAGTCGATCTTGAGCATCGGCAAACCGAAGCGGTCTGGCTGTGATTCATCCGTGGTGATGCGGTTGTCAGCGTACGGCAGCGTCTCACCGAAGGGATGCAGCTCGACCCAGGCAGGGAAGTGCTGCTTGATCTCTCGTTTGAGATCCGCGCCGAAGCCGGGCAGACTCCGCCCGACTGTCGGAAGGTTGCTCGGGATGCAGCCGGTGTTCCAGAACTGCATCTGGTAGCCCCGCAGGAACGGCAGGTTCTGCCGCTCGTTCGTGAACCGGCGCATGTAGATGTGCTCGCCGCCAATGCCGCGATCGTGCTGGAAGCCATTGCCCACGAGCCGCGGGAGGAATCCGCTGACGTGCACGCGGATCTGCTCACAGAGATAACGTCCGATCACGTCGGATCCGTTGCCAATCCCATTCGGGAACTGCGTCGACTTGGAGTTGAGCAGGATACGGGTGGTATCCACCGCGCTCGCCCCCATCACGACGACCTTCGCATAGACCTGGTGCTCGGCCCCCGTCTGGCGGTCGAAATACTGGACGCCTTCGGCGACGCCCTTGTCGTTGACCAGAATGCGTCCGACCACGGCATTCGATCGGATCTCGAGCTTGCCGGTCTTCAGCGCAAACGGCAGCAGATGGTCGGCGGAGCAGAAGAACGACGCCGTATCGCACCCCGCGCCACAGTTGCCGCAGTAATGGCAGGCGGGGAAGCCTCTCACGGGCTTCGTCATATTCGCGCGCCGGCCGTGGACCATCGGCAGGTTCAGCTTGTCGAACGCCTGCCACAGCAGCCGTTCGCCGCATCGCGGTGTGGGCGGCGGCAGCAGTACCTTGCTCCCGGGCAGCGACTCGGCATCGTCGTCGCCGCCATTGACACCGATCAGCTGCTCGACCTTGTCGTAGTAGGGGGCAACGTCCTTGTACTCAATCGGCCAGGGAATCTCCCAGCCGTCGCGTGCCGGCCCCTTGAAGTCGAGATCCGCATATCGCAGGCTCACGCGGCCCCACACGTTGGTCTTGCCGCCGTGGCCCCACACCCGAATCAGCTCGAAGGGCCGATCTGGCGGTGTCAGGTACTTGCCTTCGCCCTTTGTCGTGTCCAGAAAGAATTTTGGCGCGTGCTCACCGCGTGCTTCCCGTTCACGCGCCTCCCACGGCTGGACGTGCGTCCAGAAGTTGGCGCGGTCGAACTTCGACCCCGCATCGAGCAACAGCACGTTTATCCCTTTGCTCGTCAGGTTCCAGGCCGCCATCCCGCCGGAGGCGCCACTGCCAACGATGACGACGGGGTAGACCTTGCGGGGGCGAATGACCTGCATGGACGCATACTAACGCTGGGCGGCCCAACCTGAAAGCCCGCGCCAGGCGCGCTTCGGCGCGGCCTCGCCATAGCGTGTCGATGGCCGAAGGGTCCGACACGCGGCGGCGGGCAAGGTAAGCTGTAACCGTCCATGACATCAGAGACCGTCCACCTCGACGGGCACATCATCGATTCGCA
>JBKPMA010000289.1:0-3413 GCA_046731935.1 Acidobacteriota bacterium | reverse complement strand
GAAGCAACTCTCCTCGGACGGCGGCACGAGCCCCGCGTGGGCGCCGAACGGACGCGAACTATTTTTTACGACTGGCGACCAGCTGTCGGTTGTCGCCGTGGACGGCCAGGGCAATCCGGTTGAACGGGAGCGGCACTTGTTCTCAGTGCCCAGGTTCGAAGACCTTCAGTTCAATCCAGGAGATGCGCTGTACGCCATGATGCCGGACGGCGACCATTTCGTGTTCCTCTTGGAACAGTCGTCAGTGCCGACTCAGTACAATCTCGTCCTGAACTGGTTCGAGACACTGAACCGCATTGCACCCGCACGGTAGCGCCGCGACACGCCTCGACCGCAGTTCGACCGCACCTTCAGGAAGGGTATCTTCTCCAGACGGAAAGTGGCACTTGGGCATCAGGTACACGTTCTAGTCGCCCTGTTTAAGGGGCGAAGCGACTCCGACAGCAGCCGACCCGCGATGTCGTCGAGAAGTAGGTTAGATTGACGGCTGGATATCACACGAACCCGAGGAGGGCTGAAATGAGTGCAGCGCCTGATGCCGTCATGCGGGAATGGTTTCAAGAGGTCTGGAATCAGCGCCGCGGGGACGCGATCGACAGGCTGATGGCCCCGGATGCGAAGGTCCACGGTCTTGCCGCCGAACCGATCATCGGCGCAGGCGCCTTCAAACCGTTTCACAAAACGTTCTGCGACAGCTTCCCGGAATTCCACATCGAGGTCGTGCAGTCACTCGTCGATGGGGACCGCGTGGCCGTGGTGTGCCACGTGACCGGACGTCACGGCGGCGACGCGCTCGGGGGCAAGGCGACGGATAAGCCTGTCGACTTCTGGGGCATGACCGTGGGCCGGGTCGAGAACGGCCTCATCGTCGAGGGATGGAACTCCTTCGACTTCCTGACGATGTATCAGCAGATCGGTTGGGTGTCGTCGCCGATCGCCGGATGACGTAACGAACCGCGCGTCGAGTCACGTGCGCACCAGTCATCTTTGCGCTAAGCGGTCCGTCTCGAGCAGCCTCTTCTCACACGCCTCGCAAATGCTGTGGGTCACGATGGCGTCGGTGTGTGTGGCGACGAACTTCTCGAGCTCGTCCCAATACCCCTTGGGGTCTCGAATCCTTCTGCACCAGGCGCAGATCGGAAGCAGTCCTCGCAGCGTCTTGATTTGCGCCACCGCATCCTCGGCGGCAGTCTTGGCTTCACGGAGTTCGTCTTCGATCTGTTTCCGACGAGTGATGTCAGACACCAGCACGAAGAATCCGCGAACCGTGGTGCCATCGGAGTCGGGCACATAGTGCGCCTGACTGAATCGGGGAGGCCCACCGTGTGGGTCGGGGATCTGACGCTCGAACTCCTGGGGTTCGCCACGGAGGGCCGCTTCGATGTGGGGGAGGTTCAGCGGATAGATGGGACCCAGCAACTCCTGCAGTGTGCGTCCGATAAGTTGCTTCGGCTTGATGCCAAACAATTTCTCGTATGCCCGGTTGGCAAACACACAGCGCTGGGATGCATCTCAGTAGGCGAGCATCGCTGGCGCCATGTCGGCGACCGCTCGTACAAGCTTCAGCTCCTGTCGCAGCAGGGCGATTTCGTCGATTGATTCATGGTGCATCGGCTGTCTCGTGTCCAAGATCAATGACGCAGCGCCAGCTTGACGGCCTGAAGGAGTTCGTCCGGAGCGAAGGGCTTCTCGATCACGCCGACGGCCTTGAGCGTGGCCGCATGATCGCGGGCATCTGGGGCGGCCGTGACCAATACCACTGGGATGGAGGCCAGGTGGCTGTTCGGCAGGTGCTGCTGCTCGGCGCGGAACTCCCAGCCGTCCATGACCGGCATGTTGAGATCGAGGAGCACCAGGTCAGGTACATGTTGGCAGAGGGAAGCCATCGCCTCTCGACCATCGAGCGCTTCGATCACCTGGTATCCGTCGCGCGCGAGAAGAGTGGCCGTTATCTCTCGACAGTCGGTGTGATCGTCCACAACCAGTACGAGCGCATTGTTCGGTCGACGCACTCCAGGGGCCTCATCCACGTCACTGCATGGCTCTGCCCAGCCTTCTGCGAGCAAGACGGTCGCAAGGTGCGTGGGAATGTCGTAGACGAGACCGGACTGAAACTGATCGAGGACAATGCCGTCGATCGTGCCTGGCGGCTGTTGCTGTATTCGAAGGCGCATCGCCGTATACCTCCAGGTCGTGGCATTCAACCGGGAGGGGCAGGCGACCGGTCGCGGGCAGCCCCGGCAGGATGTCGAAATGTCAGGTAGCTGACATTTGCAGTCTAGGTAACCGGAGACACCGACGCAAGCTGAGGGATACAGAAAGGGAGGTCGCGACGTGTTTCGTGAGCCTGGTCTTCATCAACGTCGCAGTCTCGCCGACGTGCGTCACGACCTGAACGGCTTGAGGCCTCCCGCGACACGTGATACGGTTCGACCTCCTATCCGTTACAGATCGGAGACTCCGCGATGGCAATGACCTTCGAACAGTGGTTCTCTGCGCAGCGCCAGCAGATGCTGGGTGATGCGGAGCGCGACACCATCACTCGTCTGGCCGAGTCCTTGCGCGACCCATTCGCCCCCGCACCGATGAGTCCCGACGATGCCTTCGACGCGCTGGCGGAGCACACGCTGCCGCAATACACCTACTCGGCCCTGGCGCAAGGCATTACGCCCTGCCTGCAGAACCACATCCTCAATTGCGGCGCCGCGGCGGATCTGGTGGTAGGAGTGTTGCTGTACCTCAGTGGGACAAGCCTGGAGGTGCAGCGCTTCCTTGGCGCGGTCAACGGCAACACGGCGCGGTCGGTGCTGACTCCGTCCTCCGAGCACCCAGGCGTCAGGGTCACGCAGAACGTGACGAACGGCGACAACCGCATGTTGTTCAGCGGCGGTCACACCATCGCCCTCGTGGCGGGCAACCAGTACGATCTCATCAGCGGGCTGCGCGGACATCACCTCGATTACACGGAGCTCGAGCGCCACGATGATCCCGACGGAACGCCCGCCTATGACGGCACGGTCGATGGCGTGGACTACCACTTCCGCAAACTGGATTACGTGACCCCTGAGGGGCTGTCCACCTACCGCGCCGACCCCGAGATGGATTGAAACCTCAGTTCGGTGACGCGTACGCGCGCCGCAGGACCAGCGAAGCGTTGGTACCGCCGAAACCAAAGCTGTTGCTCAGCACGGTCGTCGGCGCACGGTCGCTCGCGTCGCGCACCACCGGCAAGTCCTCGAAGGCAGGGTCCAGCCGGTCGATGTTGATGGACGGGGCCAGGAAGCCTCCCTCGAGCATGCCGATGCAATAGATCATCTCGAGGACACCCGCCGCCGCCAGGGCGTGACCGGTCATCGCCTTGGTCGACGAGACGGCCGGGAGCCGCTCGCCGAACACGATGCGCATCGCCTGCA
>JBKPMA010000288.1:0-13214 GCA_046731935.1 Acidobacteriota bacterium | reverse complement strand
ACCTGGCGGCGCAGATCCCGAAGCCGGCATCGCAGCCGCTCGCCGCGGTCACGCCGAAACCCCTGGCCGCGCCGGCATATGCGCTGGGCGATCTGGTGGCGACGCGCGAGGCCTACGGTACCGCGCTCGTGCGCGTGGGCCAGGCCGACCCGCACATCGTCGTGCTCGACGCCGACGTCGGCAACTCCACGTTCAGCGAGCCGTTCGAAAAAGAATTTCCGGACCGCTTCTATGAGAACTACATCGCGGAGCAGGTGATGGTCGGCGCGGCGATGGGACTCGCAGCACGCGGCGCGATCCCGTTTCCTTCCACGTTCGCCTGTTTCCTGTCGCGTGCCTACGACTTCATCCGGATGGCCGCGATCAGCAACCTGAACATCAAGCTGGCTGGATCGCACGCCGGCGTGTCGATCGGCGAGGACGGTCCGTCGCAGATGGCACTCGAAGACCTTGCGATGATGCGCGCCGAGCCGAACATCGCCGTGCTCTATCCGAGCGATGCCGTCAGCGCGGAACGCCTCGTCGAGGTCGCGGCCTACCATTCCGGTCCGGCCTACATCCGAACGAGCCGTCCGAAGACGCCAGTCATCTACGACGCCAACGAAGAGTTCACTGTCGGCGGATTGAAGGTGGTGCGCCAGAGCGCCAGCGATGCGGCGACGGTCGTCGGCGCGGGCGTCACGTTGTTCGAAGCGCTCAAAGCCTATGACACGCTGCGCGCACAGGGCGTCTTCATCCGCGTGATCGACCTCTACTCACTCCAGCCGATCGACGCCGCTACACTGATCGACGCCGGCAAAGCGACCGGCGGCCGGATCGTGACGGTGGAGGATCACTATCTGGCGGGTGGTGTCGGAGACGCTGTCGCGAGCGCCGTCGCAAGCGCCGGTATGACCGTCCATCGTCTTGGCGTGACCGAAATTCCACGCAGCGGCCGTCCGGAGGAGCTGCTGGAGAAGTTCGGTATCTCGGCGAGCCACGTCGTTGACGCCGTGAAGGCCCTCACGGCCAAACGCTAGGACGATCGGCATCTCGGAATTCGGATTTCGGAATTCGGATTGCGGAATTCGGTGGGCTCTCCATTCCGCATTCCGCATTCCGCATTTCGCATTGTCACGGGATCAGTACCGCCGCCTCGCCTTCCTTAGCAATCAGTTGTTGGAAGTGTTTGACGATGTTGTCGCGCCGTTTTAGAAGCGCGCCTGGGCCATCGAACAGCAGCCCGTTCAGCTGCGTTTTGACATCCTGTGCCGTGAGTGCCTTCAGTCGCTCGAAGAACTCGCGGTCGATGTGCGTCATGGGGAACGGCATCTGCATCGTGTTCGCGAATGCCCGCGAGTGATCGATCAGAATCAGGTTGAACTCGGAATCGACGAGCAGATTGCCGGCATTGCGATCGATGTTGCCGGTGAGGTTGTCCCAGACCCGCTGCCTGTACACCTGGCGGTTCCACGCGGCGATGTCCTTTGACGCGTTCGGATCGACCTGCTTCAGCAGCTTGCAGTTCTCGACCCACAGCTGCGCCGACCCGACCTCGCGCTGATATTCCCGCTCGACCGTTGGCGGCACCATGCCGAGACCGAGCATCTGGTCGAGCCGATACGCGGCGATCTCTGACTTGTAGGATTCGAAGTAGCCTTCGCGCCGTCCGGGCGGCAGCTGCTTGAAGACGATGCCGCCCGCCGGACCTCCAGGCGCGAAGAACGCATGCGTCGGATGCGTCACGCCCACCGGCACCTTCGCGACGTGATCGATCGGCGCCGTCTTGATGTACTCCTCAATCTCGCGCTCGCGGCCGATCCAGATCTTGGCGCCGGTCGCGCGAGGCGCCGCTGCCGACGCGGTCGTGGGCGCAGGAGGCGCCTGTGGCGCTTGAGCGGCCTGCCCGGCTGCCGACGCAGCCACCAGAGCAGAGAGCGCGAGTGCAGTCAGCATGACGGCTCCTTTCCGGCACGGCGTACCGTGCGTTCCAGACGAACCCACGCGCGTGTTACGAGCCCTAAGCATGTACCGCCGCCTCGGCCCGTGCATGAAGAATCGCGCTCGCCAATCCGCGCAGCAGCTCGATACGGTCCGTCAGCAGATCGAAGAATACTTCCCGGTCCACCCGGAGTGCCGTCCCGGACTCCGTCACCGTGCCGCGGGTCCCGAAGGTGTCGATACCTGAGAGGGTCGGGTACACACCGACCGTGTCGCCCGGCCCTGCCTCTTCTGTGCTCCCATCCGCGCCGTGCAGCTCGAGCCGTCCCGAGAGCAGCACGTAGATTGCCGGCACATCGCTCTCCTGGAACAGGGCCTCGCCCGCAGTCAACGGCGCCTCACGCACGATCGACGCGAGTGCCGTGAGGTCTCCAGCAGACGCACGATGGAACACCGGCATTTCCTCGACGATGAGCAGCTTGTCGATCGCCTGAAGACCGTCGGTCAGGCGCGCAACCGCCGGACGGGTGACCGAACCGCGCACGACGGATTTCCAGATCGATCCGCTCGTCCGATCGAGCAGCATCCGGAAGACGCCCTGCACCAGATCCACGTTCTCTGAGAGCAGGCCCAGGAAGTCCTCTTCGCGCAGCTCGAGGCAGATGGCCCGTTCTTCGGCACGGACGGTCGCGCCGGCGGGCGCGCCCTCGAGGATTTCGTCGAACCCCAAGGCCGCAGGCGGTGTGACACGTCGCGTGCCTTCGCCATCCGCGAGGCGGCTGACCGACCCGTCGAGCAGGAATTCCAGCGCTCCCGGCGGTACGCCTTCTTCGTGCAGAGTTTTGCCGTGCTCGTGCCGCACCTGCCGCCCGGTGTCGGCTATGCGGAACAGTTCGTCGACGGTGACGAAGTCGAAGAGCGGCAATTGCTTCAGCTGGTCCACGAGCACGACAGCCGGCAGCGGTTCGAGCCATCGTGCGCGGAGCGCCGCGTCTTCCATGCGCCGCGCCGCCAGCGCCCACGACGCCGCTTCGAAGACGTACCAGTCGTGCGGATCGCGGTGCGCGAGCGCGTATTCGAGGTCGTCGGCCAGCGTCCACAATCCTCGCGATTGAACGAAATGTACCGCCGTCGCGGCGATGACCTGGTCCTCGTCGTGAATCAGTTGGGCGAGGCTGTCTTCGGCGTCCCGAACGCGCGACTTCAGCGTCAGATTCCCACGCCGGACCTTCTCGTCGAGCGGCATTTCTTCCAGGACAGGCAGCACCCGCTTCCGAATCGTGCCGGTCAGCAGATTGTCGAGGTATTCGAGCGCACCGGCGCGCCCGCGGCTGTCACCATGTTCGAGCGCCCACCGTGCAGCCGCGACGTCCTTCCATGGATAGATCACCGCCAGCAACCGGTACATGCGATCGACGGTCCGGCGCAGCTTTTCCTGGAGCGCGCGGGCGAGCAGCGTGTCTTTCGCGACCGGGTCCTTGTGGACAAGGTTGTAGTGCAGACTCAGATAGTTGAAGTAGCGATTCGTCTCGCGAATGACGTGCGGCTCGATCGCGGCAGCGGGAATGACGAGATCCGGGTGCTCACGGCGGAGCCGTCCCAATGCGCGCACGGCCTTGTAGCGAAGGTAACCGTCGCTGGTGCCAAGTGCGCCGACCAGCAGGTCCACCGATCGCTGCGTCGGGATCTGCGCGAGCGTTGACGGAATGTTCCGGCGGACCCAGATGTCCTCGTCTTCGTCGTGCAGCACGTACTCCAGAGTACCGAGGATCTCGGGCCCATACCCCACCAGCACGCCGCGCGCCGCGCTCTTCAACAGGCGATTGCGCATGAGGGCGAGCAGCGACGGCACGAACAGGTAGTCTCCCGCGCCGAGCAGTCCAGCGCTTTTGATCGCCTCTTCTGCGACATCGCGCGAGGAGTCGTACATCAATGGCACGAGCAGGTCGCGGAATCGTGGATTCCTGATGTGGGCGAGCCCCTGGGCGACCTCGCGCCGTGATGGCGCGGCGGACTGCCGGGTGTCTTCCGACAGGCGCCGCAGCGCTGCTTCTGACGCCGAGACGTCATCAGCCATCGGACTCGCGGCGAGCGCGACCGCCGCGGTCACGGCGATGCGGGCATCCCGATCGTCGAGATAGGGACGCATCAGTCCGCTCAAGCGCTCTCCACGCGTAGCCGACAAGGCCCGGACGGCCGCTGCGCGCACTTCGGGGTGAGGATCCTTCAGCATGCGCTCGGCGAGCGGGGCCCACCGCTGCTGAACGTCCGGCTTCGCCGCTTCGAGTGTCGTCAGCGCGCGGGCGCGCACGTCCGGCGACTCGTGATGGAGCAGCAACGGCGAGATGAGCTGCCGCTTGTCGAGCGTTTCGAGCAGGTCGATCGCGTACAACACGTGGCGTGGATCGGGGCTGCCGAGCTCCTCTACCAGGGTCTCGACCGTGGACAGATCTGCGTCTTTGATGCGGACGAGGTCAGGCTGTACTTCCTGCCGCTCCAGCGTCCGCCGGAACACGGCGCGGTACTCGCGGCGTGCACGCACCGCCGCCGCCATCCAGAGCCCCGTCATGATCAGACTTGCCCACGACAGCTGCTGCCACGAGAGGTGCAGGCCCCACGGCTTGATGAGCACGAGCACCAGCAGCGCACCGATGCCTTTCGCAAACCGATCGACGGTGACGTCGATGAACGGTTTGGCCTGCTGCTTGAGCTCATTCGGCAGCGGCAGGAACAGAATCTCCCGCGTCGTCTTGTCAACGGTGTAGCGCAGCGACGTATCGATGACGCGGGCCAGTGCGGGCACCCACAGCGCACCGTTGACGAGCATCAACGCACCGGTGACGCCGAGGCTGGTGGGGAGAATCAACAGCGCGAACCCGATCCCGAGGAAGCGCTGGATACGGCTCGTCAGCCACACCTGCACCACGAACCCGATGACGGAGGTGTACAGCTGCACCTCGCCAAGGAAGCTCGTGATCGTGTCTGTGTTCCCGGATCCCTTCACCGCAGCCGTTGCCATGTTGAGCTGCTGCTCGATGATGGCGGCACCGATCGCGGCAAATCCGATGATGAGCGCGATGGTCTGCAGGTGGCGGCTGTTCCTCAGGAGAGCGATGGCCTCCGAGCCGCTCACGCTTTCGTCTTCGCCGCCCGTCAGCGATCCTTTGATCTCCGGGCGCTCGCGGCCGATGATCGCGACGACGAGCGCCAGACAAAACGTCAGCATGGCCGCGCTGACGAGCAGCAGATTGGTCGTGCCGATCGCCTTCGCCTGAAGCGCGAGCGACGATCCTGCGACGCCGCCGAGGCTCGACCCCCCGCCGATGAAGCCAAACAGGCGCTTGGCCTGCCTCGGGTCGTACACCTCGTTGGCCAGGGTCCAGAACTGGCTGATGAGCAGAATTCCGAGAATCAACCCGAAGAAGTAGAACGCAGCCGAGACCCAGTCGCTGTTGGTCTTGAACAGGAACCAGAACACGACGAGCAGAATGACCAGCCCCGACTGCGTCAGCGGCAGCGCGTGCCGCCGCGGAAGTCGTCCGACTACCCACGAGTACCCCTGCATGATGAAGCCGATCACGATGCCGAACGCGAACTGCACCAGCGGCAGGTTGTCCGCGCCGAGATCCGAGATGAACTTCGACCGGGTCACCGGCTTGAGCGTCGTGTACGACGTCATCGCCAGGAACGAGTAGGTAAACATCATCAACGCCGTGAGCAGCTCGGGCTCACGCAGATCGACGATGGGGCGGAGGAGGCGTCGCAGCAGGGACAATCGGGACTCCTGGCCGCCCGGCGGCAGTGCACGGCACGGCCGCGGGCGTGGCCGCATCTTAATCCCCAGGTGCCGGTGCCACAAGCACCGGATCGCCGCGTCGCGGGTGCGCGCGGTGCGCTACACTCCCGACAGTCATGGCAGCCGGCCGTCCGCGTCTCCCTTCGGTGAAGGCTGCCGTCGCTCGTATCTTCGGTATCCGGCCCGGCGAGGTGGGCCGGGGCGTTCTTCTCTTCTCTTATCTGTTCCTCGTGGTCGGCAGTTTCATCGCGGCAAAGAGCAGCCGCGACGCGATGTTCCTGTCGCGGTTCTCGGCCATCGAGCTGCCGTTCGTCGACCTCCCCGTTGCCCTCCTCGTGGGACTGTGGGTCTCCGGCTACATCCGGCTCGGGCGGTACGTGTCGCTGCGGACGATGCTGCAGGGCACGCTGCTGATCTTCGGATGCACGGCGGTCGTGTTCTGGTACGTCTCGCTTCACAATCACGAGTGGTGGGTGTTGCCGCTCGTCTACGTCTGGATCGGGATGTTCGGCGTCGTTGCGCCCGCGCAGGTCTGGACGCTGGCGAACTACGTCGTGACGACGCGCGAAGCCAAGCGTCTCTTTGGCTTCATCGGCAGCGGTGCGACACTCGGGGCCACGGTCGGCGGCCTGTTCGTCCAGCAGACGGTGCTGGTCCTCGGCGCCGAGAGCACGCTCCTCGCGATGGCGATCGCGCTCTTCGTGTCGTCGATCCTGGTTGAACTCCTGTGGCGGCGCCGGCACCTGGCGCAGGTGGCGGACTACGAAGAATCAGAGACCGCCACCGCACGCGGCGGCCCGACAGGGCTGGGCTCGAGCCTGAAGCTGATCGCAAGCTCGCGGTACCTGACGGCGATCGCCGCGGTCATCTGTCTGTCATCGTGCACGACGGCGGTGGTCGCCTGGCAGTTCAAAGCCATGACCAGCCACGTCAAGCACGAGAGCCAGCAGATGGCGGCGTTCTTCGGCGCGTTCACGTTCTGGGCTGGCGCCGCGTCTCTCCTGCTTCAATGGCTGCTGACGTCGCGCGTGCTGCGGCAGCTGGGCCTCGCCTTCGCGCTGTTCGTCGTCCCTGTGGCGCTCACACTGGGATCGTTCGGGTACCTGACGTTCGGCACACTCGCTGCCGTCGTGACGCTGCGGGGGCTCGATCAGGTCCTGCGCTACTCGATCGATAGACCGACCGTTGAACTGCTGTACTTGCCGCTGCCGCCAGAACACACCTTTCAGGTGAAGGCGTTCATCGATACGGTGATTTGGCGCTTGGGAGACGGCGTCGCCGCGTTCACGATCATCGTCTTCGGGTTTGCGCTGGCGTGGACGCCGCGCCAGGTGACGTGGGTGAACCTGACGCTGCTGGCAGGCTGGCTGGTCGCGGCATGGGTCGCTCAACGCCTGTATGTGGCGAACCTGGAAGAGAGCATTCACACCCACCGGTTGAATACGGAGCAGGCGAGCGCGCCGATGCTCGATCGCGCCGCCACCGACTTGCTGGCCAGCCGCCTGCAGAGCACCGACGTTCAGCAGATCCTCTACGCCCTCTCACAGTTCGGCGCCGCGGAAGGGGCGGCCGCGCATCCCGCTGTTCGGGACCTCCTCGCGCACCCGCATCCAGACGTCCGGCGGATGGCGGTCGAGCTGCTCGATCGTGCAGGAGATCTCACGGTCATTCCGGCCGTGGAGCGGCTGCTGTACGACACCGAGCTGCCAGTGCGTACGAGCGCGCTCCTATTCGTCGCGCACCACGCGCACATCGATCCGCTGGAGCGCATCGAGCAGCTCGGGGATTTCGAAGACTTCTCGATCCGATCCGCCATGGTGTCGTTTCTTGCGCAGCCGGGGCCCACGGAGAACCTCGAGGCTGCGGGGGTGATCTTCAACACGATGGTGGAGGATCCGGACGTCCGCACGAGAGAAGAGGCGGCCCGGCTGCTGCTGCAGCTGCCGGATTCATTCGGCGTCGGCGCGGTCGAGCAGCTGCTGCAGAGTCCAGACGATCGCGTCGTGCGGCTGGCCCTGGCGAGCGTCACGCGCCTGCAGCGCCGTCACTTCATCCCGCTCGTGTTGCCGAGGCTTGGCGACACGCGACTGGTCGAAGACGCGAGCGCCGCACTCGCGTCGCTCGGCGACCGTGCGCTGCCCAGGCTGCGCGAGACGCTGGACGACGCGGCCGTGCCCATTCAGGTGCGCCGGGAGATTCCAGGCGTGCTGCAGCGCATCGGCACGAGTGCGGCGGAGGCCGAGCTCACGAAGTGTCTCCTGGACGGCGACACGGCGCTGCGGTTCCACGCGTTGATCGCGCTCAATAAGCTGAGGGGATCCGCGTCGAAGCGTCCGCTGGACCTCGCCCTCGTGGAGACGGCGCTCGCCGCCGAGCTCGTGGGGCATCTCCGCTCGTATCAGATGCTCGGCACGCTCAACTTCCGGATCGATACGCGCGAGCCGGTGGCTCAGACCATCCGTGACGAGATGTCACAGGAGGTCGAGCGCATATTCAGGCTCCTCAAGCTCCTGTTCCCTTCGTTCGATCTCCATAGCGCTTACGTCGGACTGCAATCCGACAACCGATCCGTCCACGACAACGCCCTCGAGTTCCTCGAGAACGTGCTGAAGCCCCAGCTCCGCGATCTGCTGGTGCCGCTGCTCGACAGCGAGTTCAGTGTCGTGCAGCGCGCGCAGCTGGCCGACAAGGTGCTGGGCACGTCGGTGGCGACGCGCGAGGAAGCCGTCGAGCAGCTTGCACTGAGTCCGGACCCGTGGCTCCAGGCATGCGCCGCATACGCCATTGGAACGCTGGGTCTCGCTGATCTCGCATCTCACCTGGACCGTTGGACGGATGCGCCCGACCTGCTGCTCAGAGAGACTGCACGGCAAGCAAAGATGAAACTCCGGATGCGCGGAAAGATCCGGGCTCAGCAGTAATCGGAATGCGGCGGAATTCAGCACTCCGTTTTTCGTTGTGAAGTCCCGTGCACTTCGTGCCGATAGACCTAGCGGGAGCGGCAGCCCTGGATATCGCCGCGCCCCTGGAGTCACAGGTGTTCCGAGGTCTGTCATCGTCGCGCGTGCTGCTGCTCGTTTTTTTCGCCATTCTCGCGGGCGTGGGCCTGGCCCTCCTCAGCGCACGATCGCGGCCAGCCGCTGCGCGCGAGATCGCGTTCAGTGAAGTTCTGTCGCTGGTCGACGCGGGACGCGTGCGAGCGTTGAACGTCTATCCAGAGACAGTAACGGTCGAGCTCTCCGACGGCCAGCGTCTGATGAGCGTGGCGCCGCCCGGTTACGTCGCCGCCAATCCGACATTCGTCACGAACGTCGCGGCGAAACACGTGGTCGTTCGCGTGGTGTCGACGACATCCGCGTTCCAGTACGGCGGGACGATCGTCGGCATCTTCGTGATCGTCCTGCTTGCGTTCGTGGCGTACCGGCTCACGGCCGGGCGGATCCCGTCCATCGAAACGCACACGCGGCTGGCGTCGCGCGATTTGCCCGTGGTGACCTTCGCCGACGTCGCCGGCGTCGACGAGGCCAAGGACGAAGTCGCCGAGATCGTCGAGTTCCTGCGTGAACCCGGGAAGTTCGCCGCTCTCGGCGGCCGTATCCCGAAGGGTGTTCTGCTCGTGGGGCCTCCAGGCACCGGCAAGACGCTGCTGGCGCGATCGATGGCGGGCGAGGCCAACGTCCCGTTCATCTTCAGCAGCGGATCCGACTTCGTCGAGATGTATGCGGGCGTCGGCGCGTCCCGCGTCCGCAAGCTGTTCAAAGACGCGCGCCGTAACAGAGCGTGCATCGTCTTCATCGACGAACTGGACGCCGTCGGACGCAATCGCGGAAGCCACTCGCTCAGCCACGAAGAGCGCGAGCAGACGCTCAATCAACTGCTCGTCGAGATGGACGGATTCGCTCCGAATCAGGGGATCGTCGTCGTGGCCGCGACCAACCGGCCAGACATTCTGGATTCCGCGCTGTTGAGACCGGGACGCTTCGACCGTCAGGTGACCGTCGGGAATCCCGATCTCAAGGGACGCGAGGCTATTCTTCGCGTGCACGCGCGACGCGTGCCGCTAGCCGACGGCCTCGACTTACGCGCGATCGCGCGGGGCACGCCCGGGTTCTCCGGTGCTGAGCTCGCCAACGTGGTGAACGAGGCCGCCCTCTTGGCCGCGCGTGCCGGCCGCAGAACGGTCGAGTCGTCCGATCTCGAGGCGGCACGCGACAAAGTGCTGATGGGCGTCGAACGGAAATCGCTCATCATGACCGAGGATGAGCGCATCAACTGCGCGTACCACGAAGCCGGGCACGCCATCGTCGCGGCGCGGCTGCCCGAGGCCGACCCGCTGCACAAGGTGACGATCATCCCTCGCGGCCGGGCACTCGGCGTCACGATGCAGCTGCCCGAGAACGATCGGCACACGCATACGAGAGACTATCTCGAAGCCAAGGTCGCCATTCTCATGGGCGGCCGCGTGGCCGAAGAGCTGTTCCTGCGTCACATGACGAGCGGAGCCGGCAACGACATCGAACGCGCCACCGAGATCGCACGCCACATGGTGTGCGAGTTCGGGATGTCGCCGCTCGGGCCCGTGGCCTTCCACCGGCCGTCCGGACCTTTCGCGACCGACGACCAGGCGTGCGGATTCAGCGAGGCCACGGCGCGGCGAGTGGATGACGAGATCCGCGAGATCGTGATGCGCGGCTACGAGTCAGCCCGCCAGATTCTCGAGAGCGATCGAAATGCCGTGCGCAGCCTCGCGGAGGAGCTGTTGGAACGGGAGTCGCTCGATGGCGACGAGATCCGTCACGTGCTCGCGACCTGCGATGTGCCACGCGCCGCGATGGAGGCGGCCGGGCGCGTATAAGCGTCGCGTTCGAGCCAGAGCTCTGTTGCGAGCAAAGGCAACACCCATCCGAGCCAGCCTGACAGGCCAGCGATGGCCTGTACCATCAGCGCCTCGCTCCCCCCGAACGTCGTTGACAGCTGCGGCGACAATGCCAGGAACCAGATCACGCTCCAGATCCGGTTCGTGATCACCGACATCGTCAACGCGAAGCTCCGCAGCATCCAGCGGCGATGCTCGCGGAGCCGGCCCTCCCGCGCCATCCGGAATCCGGTGAGAGTTACGCCGAGCCAGATGATCGCGAGCAGGACGTTGCTCGCGCGCAGCACCGGACCGAAGGGGCTCATGGCTCCAATGGTGAGACCCATCAGGCCGGCCGGAACGACGCCGCCGAAGACGTACATCCGCCCGATGCGTCGATGTGCCTGCACGTGGCGGCGCCGGAGCCACGGCCACATCTGAAGGCAGCAGGTCAGCATCGCGATCGAGCCGAACACCGTGTGCGCCACGAGCGCGGGATAGTACGGTGCGGCCCCCGCCGGTACGGGGATTCGCGAACGCGTCGGATCCAGCGTCAGATAAGGCGGCAAGGCGAACGCGACGAATGCCAGCGCCACCACGCCCACTGGCACCACCACCCATCCCGGCTGCCACCACGCACGTCGCTGCTGAACCGGCCGGTGGTCAGCCGTCGTCAGCGACTCGAGCGTTGTCGAGCTCATAGCCATCTCCCGGCGCAGCGCGCCTGAACTGAACTGCGTATGCCGTACGCTATTAGCGTATGGTATACGCTTATTCAGGACGGCAAGTCAAACCGGAGAAGCGACGCATGACGGGTCTGCCAGTCAGCTATCAGGCCGCCTGGGGCATCGACGAGCGGACGGGCCGCGGACCGAAGCGCGGCCTGACTCTCGATCGCATCGTCGGAGCCGGCGTCGCGATCGCAGCGGCAGAAGGTCTGGAGGCCGTCTCGATGAGCCGCGTGGCGACGGAGCTTCGGGCCGCGACGATGTCGCTCTACCGGTACGTGGCGACGAAAGACGAGTTGCTGATGCTAATGGTCGACGCCGCGTTCGCCCAGGCGCCGGCGGCGCGCCGGACCAACGAAGCGTGGCGGGCGGCGCTGTCCAGATGGGCGCGCGCACACCTCGCGGTGCTTCGGCGGCACCCGTGGATCGTCCGGATCCCCGTTGCAGGTCCGCCGATCACGCCCAACCAGGTCGCGTGGTTCGAACGGGCGTTGCGGTGTCTCACGGGCACTGGCTTGTCGGAGCCGGAAAAGCTCTCGACGCTCCTGCTGGTGAATGGTTTCGTGAGGAACGAGGCGTTGCTGGCGTCTGACATCCAACAAGCCGTGGCCGCTCGCGGGGCGACGATGGCTGCAGCGACCGCATCGTACGGCCGGACGCTGGCATCGCTCGTCGACGCGAAGCGGTTTCCTGCCCTGACCGCCACGATCGGCTCAGGTGTGTTCGATCAAGTCGGGGACGTGAACGAGGACTTCGACTTCGGGCTCGCGCGCATTCTCGACGGCATCGACGTGCTCGTCCGCGCGCGGCGCCAAATTCGAAGGGGGCAGACCGTAGACCGTAGACCGAAGACCGTAGACCGAAGGCCGTAGACTGTAGACCGAAGACCGAAGACTGTAGACCGTTCGACCTGCCCGGTCCGCAGCCCGCCTACTGTCCCACCACCTCCGCCGGCAGCAGATCCCGTACGATCTCCAGATCGGGGTCGTGCAAGATGCGCTTCCGGTTGAGCGGCCCGAGCTTCGTGAACGTCTGCTCCAGATACTTGACCGCGTGCTCGAGATTTCCTGACAGCGCGTATGCGACGGCCGCGTAGTACTTCGTCGGCGGATCGTCAGCACCGCGCGCCAACCGTTCCTCGAAGCTTCGAATGGCCGTCTTCAGATGCCGTTCGGCATCGAGCCGCTGTCCCAGCTTGAGATAGGCCGCACCCATCTTCTGATGCAGCTCGATCAGCGCTCGTTCCTTCAGCACATGATCGACGGCGCTGAGGAAGAGCAGCTCTGCTTGGTACTCTGTAATCGCCTCTGCGTACCGGCCCTGCCGGTAGTGCACGTATCCGAGGCGCGTGTGGGCCCCGACGATGAGCAGGCCCTCTTCGCCGGAGATGTACCGCTCCTGCAGATCGACGGCGTGTTCGGCAGCTGCCTGCGCTTTTTCGAATTCACCGGTTTCGGTGTAGAGGAAGGCCAGCTGCAGGTGCCCGTAGCCGAACTGCGGATTGAGCGAGACGGCACGTTCCAGTTTCGCGATGCCCTGCGTGATATCGCCGCGTCCGATCCAGTAGGCGCGCGCCAGCATGGCCCACGGACGCGCCTGCTTGGGGTCGAGTTTCACCGCCTGCTGCAGCGCCTCGAGCGCCTGCTCGACGCGCCCCAACGCGAGCAGTGTCGCACCCAGCCAGGTCTGCGCCTCGGCCAGCATCGGGTCGAGCGCGAGCGCGCGCTGCTCGTACTCGAGCGCCTTCTCGAGCAGCTCGGGAAGGTTGAGGAACGTCCCCTTGAGTTGGTACGCGCCACCGAGTCCCGCCCACGCCTCCGCATACTCGGGATCGATCGCCAGCGCTTTCTCGAAGAGGGAAATCGCGCGATCCGGCGCGTCGCGCGACGCCAGCCGCATCGTCATCGTGCCGCGC
>JBKPMA010000287.1:0-36181 GCA_046731935.1 Acidobacteriota bacterium | reverse complement strand
GTTCGGGACGGTCGATACGTTCCTGATGTGGCGCCTGACGGGTGGTCAGATCCATGTGACGGATGTGAGCAACGCCAGCCGGACCCTGCTGTTCAACATCCACACGCTCGACTGGGACAGCGAGCTGCTGCGAATTCTCGGCGTGCCGCGCGCGATGCTGCCCGAGGTGCGCGCGTCGAGCGAACGATACGGCGAAACGGATCGAGACATCCTCGGGCAACCCGTGCCGATTGCGGGTGCGGCCGGCGATCAACAGGCGGCGCTCTTCGGTCAGGCTTGCTTCACGCCAGGCACTGCCAAGAACACGTATGGCACGGGCTGTTTCATGCTCCTCAACACTGGTGACACGGCCGTACCGTCGAAAAACGGCCTTCTCACGACCATCGGCTGGAAGGTCGGCGGCAAGGTGACCTACTGCCTCGAGGGCGCAGTCTTCATCGCCGGTGCCGCCGTGCAGTGGGTGCGCGACGGGTTGAAGGCGATCCATAGCTCCGCCGAGGTCGAGCAACTTTCTGCCACGGTCGACGATGCTGACGGCGTCTACCTCGTACCGGCGTTCGTCGGGCTCGGCGCACCCTACTGGGACCCGTACGCACGGGGGCTCATCATCGGCATCACACGCAATACGAAGATGGGGCACATCGCCCGTGCGACGGTTGATGCCATGGCCTATCAATCACGGGATCTTCTCGAGCTGATGCAGCAGGAAGCCGGCCTGCAGCTGTCGTCTCTGCGCGTGGACGGGGGAGCAGCCGCCAACAACGCGCTGCTCCAGTTCCAGGCCGACCTGCTCGGCGTACCCGTACGCCGGCCGGTCGTGAACGAAACGACCGCGCTCGGTGCCGCGTATCTGGCGGGATTGGCCGTGGGCTACTGGGGGAGTGCCGACGATGTGACGGCGAACTGGGCGCTGGATCGCGAGTTCGTGCCGAAGATGGAAGCCGAGACGCGCGAGCGCCTGTATCGCGGATGGAAGAAGGCCGTGACACGCTCGCTCGACTGGGCCGAACGCTAAGGGGAAATCGGATTGCGGGGGCGTTCGAGCTCGAGGCAGCCTGTCGTGAAGACAAATGGGAATGGACTGCCATCGTTCCTGGAGTAGGTGCCGCTGAAGAAGACCAGCAGCCCATTCGGCACGGTCTCGCTGAAGCGCAGGCACGGCTTCCATGCGCCCGCATGCCATCCGCGATCTTCGGCCGACATGATCTGCACCGGCGCACTCCAGTGATCGAGGTCGCTGGACGGCTCGGCCGCTGACGACCACCACAGTCCTGTCTCTGCCGGCGGCGGTCCCTGACCCACCCAGACGCGCGAGAGGACCGCTTCGTAGCCGGCTGGCCCGGGCACCACGCAGAAGTCGAAGACGCGCCTGGCCGGAGGGATGAACATGCGGCGCGCCGTCCACCCCGTCCGCCCGTTCGCGCTCTCGGCGTAGCCGTGAGCAAGGTAGCCGCTCTGGTTGGATCCGGCGACGTACCACAATCTCCAGAGACCATCGGCGTACACCAGATTCGGTTCGTACACGCTGCCGCGTTCCCACTCGTCCGACGCCGTGAACACCGGTGCCGGCTGATCGATCCAGCCTGTGCGATCCCATTCGAGATAGCCTATCGTGTAGGGCCCCCACAGATGCTCCGCCGCACCTGCGTAGTAGATCCGCTCGACCCATTCGCGGCGATCGGGATCCCAGCCGCGCACATACGACGGGCAGTGCCGGCCGCCCTGGAGATCCCAGGCGTGGCTGTTGGCCTGACCAGCGAGCAGCGCGACCCGGTGTGGATCGTGTGAATCGGGCGTCAGGGTCCAGCCCGACGCCGACAGCGGCGCTCCGTCTGGAAGAGACGCGCTGACCAGCTGAATGCCGGGCCGCCCGACAACCTCGGACGCGCCGTACATCCACCATCGATTGCCGCGTTTGGCGACGGTGGGATCGCTGACCTCGACGACGTCGGCGAGCGCGCCGAATCCATCAGCGGGGTCGAAGACCTTCGTTTCGGTGCCTGTCATCTGCGCCTCCCGGTGGCACGCCGGCGCGGTCGCAGCACGCCGGCGCGTGGCCGCTCGACGGCGGCAAACGCACGGCAGAAGGCGCCGGCCAGGAGTGCCGGCATGTTCTCTGGCAGTCCGCCATGGACCGCCGCGAAGGCATGTCGGTACATGAGCGGACCGATGAGCATCGCGACCGCAACGTCGATATGGACGTCCGGCGGCACCTCGCCACGTGTGATTGCGTGCGTGATGCGTGTCGCGAGCCGATCGCGTGCGGGCTTCATGACGGTCCGCCGCCACGCGTCGCCGAAGTCGCGGTTCTGTGCCGCGTAGGCCATCAGATGCGGCCAGATCTCTTTCTGGAGCGCCTGGCGCCGCGCGCTGGCCGGCTGATAGGCGAGGATCTCCGTGAGATCGCGCTGGAGGTCGCCCGAGTCCACCGGAGGCGGGACGTCGTCGAGGCCATGGAGCCGCCCGAGCGCTTCGAGGCAAAGCGCGTCCTTGTCGGCCCAGTGGTTGTAGATCGTCGCCTTGCTGACGCCTGATGCTTCCGCGACCGCGTCCATGCTGGTGCCGACAATCCCGCGTTTGGCGAACAGCGCGAGCGCCGCTTCGAGCACTCGCTCGTGCACGCGTGGGCTGCGTCGGCGGGCCATGCGATCAGATTTCGATACGCGAGAACAGCCAGCTTCCGAGCGCCAGAAGGGCCGTGCCGAACGCCGCCAGCGCGGCGACATCCACAGCCATTCCGAAGTGCGACGTGGCGATGAACGCCGACCGCAGGCCGTCCACGCCGTACGCCAGCGGATCCAGCCACGTTACCACCGCCATGGCGGTCGGCAATCCGCCAAGCGGGTAGAGCGCGCCGGAGAGGAAGAAGATCGGCATCACGAGGAAGTTCATCGTGAGCTGGAATCCCTGCATGTCCTGCAGTACGGATCCGATGGCCGTACCGAGCGCGGCGAACACGATCGCGATGAGCGCCATGAAACCGAGGCCGATTGGGATGGACACCACGCTCACGGGCCGGAATCCGACGAGGTACGAGATCGCGAACATCAGCAGCCCCTGGAGGAACGCGACGTTCGCGCCGCCGAGCGTCTTGCCGAGCATGATATGGAGACGCGGAACAGGCGCCACGAGAGTCTCTTTCAGGAACCCGAACTGACGATCCCAGAGCAGACCGATGCCAGAAAACACGGCGGAAAACAGGATCGTCATGCCGATCACGCCCGGCGCCACGAACTGCATGTAGCTGCCGTTGCCAGCTTTCTGAAAGGTCGGTCCGAGACCAAAACCCAGGGCGAGCAGGTACAGCATCGGCTGACCTAGCGACGCGACGATCTGCACGCGCGACCGCGTATACCGCCGGAGCTCACGAAGCCAGAGCACATACACCGCCGTCATCGCGGACGCCTCCACATCGCGGCGACCTGCCGCATCTGATCGGCGGACGAGGCCGTCTCATCACGGATTGACGATCCTGTCAGCGCGAGGAACGCGTCCTCGAGCGACTCGGTGGACGTCTGGGCGCGCAGCTCCTGCGACGTGCCCTGCGCGACGACGGCGCCATGATCGATGACCGCGATCCGGTGCGCGACCCGATCCGCTTCGTCCATGTAATGCGTCGTGAGGAACACGGTGACGTGTTCGGTCTCGTTCAGATGGCGCACCTGCGTCCACAGCTGGTTGCGGCTCTGCGGGTCGAGTCCCAGTGTCGGCTCGTCGAGAAAGATGATCTGCGGTGTGTGGAGAAAGCCGCGGGCAATCTCGAGCCGCCGCTTCATCCCGCCGGAGAACTGCTTCACCAGCGTGTCTTTGCGATCCCACAGCTCGAAGACGCGGAGCAGCCGCTCGGTCCGCTCGAGCCGGAGCTTGCGCGGCACCTTGTAGAGAAGCCCATGGACCTCCATATTTTCGGCGGCGGTCAGGTCGGCGTCGAGACTGGGATCTTGGAAGACGATGCCGAAGCGCGACCGCACCTCGTGTGGGTGGGTCACCGGGTCGAGGCCGTCGATGAGGATTCTGCCGCCGGTCGGGCGGAGCAGCGTGGTCATCATCTTGATGGTCGTGGTCTTGCCGGCGCCGTTCGGGCCGAGGAACGCGAAGATCTCGCCCCGGGTGATGTCGAAGGACACCCCTTTGACGGCTTCGAAGGTCCCGAACGTCTTCGTGAGCTGCTCGACGCGGATGATGGGGTCGGCCATGGCGTGATGGTTTCTAAACTAGACTGAACGGTTTAGTTTTGTCAAACGCGGACAAAGGAGCGCTGCCCGCGTCGCCGCGCTGACGGAGTGGAAAGCGCGCCGGCGATCAGGAGCGCCGCGTACGGCCGTCGGAGGTCAGCAGCGGCGCGTAGAGATCCGGCCGCCGATCGCGGAAGAAGCCCATGCCCGCGCGGAACGACTGGGCCGCCGCGAGATCGAGCGTGGCGACGAGCACGGTTTCTTCGGTCCGGTCGGCCTCCGTCACGATCTCGCCCCGATAGTCGGCAATGAAGCTCGTGCCGTAGTAGGTCTGCTCGTGCCCGTCGATCCGTTCGAGCCCCACGCGGTTCGCCGCCGCCAGGTAGCAGGAGTTCGACACCGCGTGGCCGATCATGGCGCGGCGCCAGAGCGCGGCGGTATCGATCGCGCCCGCCTCGTCAGGCTCCGATCCGATGGCCGTTGGGTAGAGCAGAATCTCGGCGCCGAGCAGGGTCATCGCGCGCGCCGTTTCCGGATACCACTGATCCCAGCAGATCGCCGCGCCCACCGTGCCGGCGCCCGTCGTGAAGGCCTTGAATCCGGTGTCGCCCGGGTTGAAGTAGTACTTCTCCATGTAGCCCGGGCCGTCAGGGATATGCGATTTCCGGTACACGCCGAGAATGTCGCCGGTCCGATCGATCATGGCGAGGCTGTTGTAGTGCGCCTGGCCGTCCCGTTCGAAGAAGCTGACGGGGAGCACGACGCCGAGCTCGCAAGCGAGTGCCGCAAAGCGGGCCAGGAACGGGTGGCCGGCGACCGGATGTGCCGTCGCGAAGAAACGTTCCTGCTGCACCTGGCACCAGTACAGGTTCTCGAACAGCTCCGGGAGCAGGACGAGCCCGGCGCCCCGAGCCGCTGCGTCTTTCACGAACGCGATGGCGCGGTCGACGTTCCGTGCCGTGTCAGCCGTCATGGCCATCTGGACGACGGCGATGGTCGCGGTGCGAGCAGTCATGCGTCAACCAGTGTACCAGCAGGCTGCTGCTGCGTGACGCAGTGGAACGCGCCGCCTCCGGTGATCAGGCCTCGCGCGGGCGATCCGACCACGGTCCGGCCGGGAAACAACGGCCGGAGGATCTCGAGCGCCTGCTCGTCGCGAACGTCGCCGTACAAGGGCACGACGACACCACCATTCGCGATATAGAAATTCGCATACGTCGGCGGGAGTCGCGTGCCGTCGAACTCCAGTCTGGCAGCGGGCAAGGGCAGCTCGACGATCGTGAACGGACGCCCGGCCGTGTCGCGAAAGCTCCGCAATCGCTGGAGGTTCTCTCGCGTGACGCCGTAGTTGGGATCCCCGGGGTCATCGCACGTCACGGTCACGATCGTTCGCTCGTCCACGAACCGCGTGATCGTGTCGATGTGGCCGTCGGTGTGATCGCCTTCGAGGCCACGATCCAGCCAGAGAATGCGCTCGACGCCGAGACATGCCGTGAGGATGCCCTCCAGGTCGTACTCGCTGAGCGACGGGTTTCGCTCGGGCGACAGCAGACACTGCCTCGTCGTCAGTAGACAGCCCGCGCCATTCACTTCAATCGACCCGCCCTCGAGGACGACGCCTGTGTCGATGGCCTTGGTGCCGAGAATATGCGCGATCGCCTGCGGGATGTCGTTGTCGATGGACGCGTCGTATTTCCGCCCCCAGCCATTGAACTCCCAGTTCAGCAGGCGAATCCCCGATCCGTTGGCTATGGCAATCGGGCCGCTGTCGCGCAGCCAGACGTCGTTGTACGGCACGCGATGGAAGGCGACCGCCGCTCCCGCGAGGCGACGGCGGGCATCGCTCTCGGCCTCGTCGTCGCGCACCAGCAGATGGACCGGCTCGAACCGCACCAGAGCGCGAACCAGGCCGGCAAAGTCGTCACGTGTCGGCTCGAGCTGTCCGATCCAGAGCTCGTCGTCGCTTGGCCAGGCGGTCCATACTGCCGCGTGCGGCGCCCATTCGGCGGGCATCGTAAACCCACGATTCCGGAAAGACGTATTGAGTATCATCGCAACCGACAACGGTACCACGGACGCTCACGCCTGAAAATGCCGACACCCGCCGCCCTGCAGCGCCTGCACCAGCTCGCGTGGACGTTTGGTGCTGACGCCGCCAGTGAGAAGGTGGCTCTCATCGCCGAACTGGCCGCACGTCGGTTCGCCGGGGCAAAAGATCTCGTTTGTTTCCACGAGCTGCTGTGTCTCTGGCGGGCGTACCCGGACGACGAGGCCGTCCTTCACGCCGTCGAACGTGTCCTCGCCTCCTTCGAGCGCCGCCGGGACCTTCGCCATCATCGTGACGCACTCGAGAACTCCGGCGTCGCCGGCTGCGACATCGTGTATCCATTCGGCGCGCCGACGGCGCGGTGGCTTGCGTCGACGGTTCCCGATCGCATGTCGATTGCGTGGGATCGGTACGACGACACGGCTCGGCTCGGAGGCCATTTGCTCCTGATGGCGCGGGCCGCGGAAGTGCCCGGGTTCGACGAGCCTCCTATTGACGATCCGAAGCCGTGGCTTGCGCGGCTGGCCGGTGCCGAAACGGATGCCGCCTTCGTGGCGAACGCGCTGGGCACGCTCGACGCGGACCCGCTCGTGCGAGACCGGTTGTTCGACGAGCTCGATTTACCGATATGCGTCGCCGCTGGTCCGGGTAGTCCTTCCCGAACCCACGCCCGCTGGCTGCGCGGGAGCGCGGTCTTTCAGACGCGCGCGTTTCCGCCTGGAAGACCGGACCTCCATCGCGAAGCACGTCGTCGGCCCCACGTGCGTTCGGTCTCCGCTCGCGACGCCAAGCAGCTCATCCATCTCGCGCACGAGTCGATGGTCACGCGGGAACGCGACCTGGATGCCTTTGCCAGCGCCGATCCCGCCGACGTACGCATCGTCGAGTGGAAGGACGGGTTGCAGTTCGCGTGTCTCGGCGTGGTGCCGGAGCGTCGTTTCGTGCTCGAGGCGGTGTATGCGTTCCTCACGCTACGAAATGGCGTTCCGATCGGCTACGCGCTCGCGAGTGCGCTGTTCGGATCGTCCGAGCTCGCGTTCAATATTTTCGAGACCTTTCGAGGAGGTGAAGCGGCGTGGATATACGCGAAGCTCATTGCGACCGTCCGCACGCTGTTCGCGTCCGACACGTTTGCCGTCTATCCCTATCAGCTTGGCCACGAAAACGACGAGGGCCTGCACTCCGGCGCCTGGTGGTTCTATTACAAGCTGGGTTTCCGTCCACGCGAGCCCTCCATCGCCCCGCTCGTCGAGCAGGAGCTCACTCGGCTGGCTGCGAGGCCGGGTTATCGCACACCAGCGTCGACATTGAAGCGTCTCGTCCGGCATCACCTGTTTCTCTCACTTGGACGAGCGCGTGACGATGTGATCGGGGTGTTGCCGATGGATCGCGTGGGGCTGGCAGTGACTGACTATCTGAACGATCGATTCGGCAGCGATCGGCGCGGTGCCGCTGAGCAGTGTGCGGACGAAGTCGCGACGCTGCTCGACGTGAAACAGTGGCGGCGCATGCCGGCAGCCGAGCGGATGATGTGGCGTCGCTGGGCGCCGCTGGTTTCGGCGCTTCACGGCGTCGAGGCATGGAGCGCAGCGGATCGGCGGATGCTGGCTGCCGCCATCCGCGCGAAGGGCAGCCGGCGCGAGTCGGACGCGGTCGCGTTGCTCACAGCGCACCGGCCGTTCCGGCGTGCGTTGCTTCGTCTGGCGCGCTGAGGGCGCACGGCGCACCTCGTGGCCGCACCTTCTTTCCCTCTTTGTGCCATGATGCAGCCCGCCGATGCCGTCTGAGTCGCCCCAGGCCTCCACTCGCGCCAGGCTTGCCGGACCCGCGACCATCGGGTTCCTTTTCATCACGGCCCTCACGTTCGGTCTTGGGCTCGCGACACCGGCGCCGCAGTGGGGCGGGCTGATCGCGATGTCCGTCTTCTACGCCGCGACCTACTGGCTGGGCGTGTGGGCGTCCGCGCGGGCGGACGGCAGTTTCCGTGACATGGTGCTGGCCGGCCGGCGCCTTGGTCTCGGCGTTGGCGTCTTCACGATGACCGCCACGTGGGTCGACGGCGGGTATGTCAACGGGACGGCGGAGCAGACCTATTCGAACGGCTTACTGGCCGTTCAGGCGCCGTGGGGATACGCGCTCAGTCTGCTCATCGGCGGTCTCTGGTTTGCGCCCGTCATGCGGCGCCACGGATTCACGACGCTGCTCGATCCCTTCGATCGCCGGTTCGGCAAGAAAGCCGCGGCCATCCTGTACCTGCCTGCGCTGACGGGCGAGGTGGTCTGGACAGCCGCCATTCTGACCGCGCTCGGGACGACATTCGGGATCATCCTCGACCTGGATTCGTCGTGGTCGATCGTGCTGTCGGCAGCGGTGGTGCTCATCTACACCATCACCGGCGGGCTCTGGGCCGTCGCGCTGACTGACGTCGCGCAACTCGTCGTGCTCGTTATCGGGCTGTGGATTGTCGTGCCGTTCGTGTCGAGCAGTGTCGGCGGATTTGGACACGCGTGGGCGACGTACCAGGCGCAGGTGATGGCGAAGGCTCCGCCAATCAATTGGTGGACCTGGAGCGACTCCGGGCTTCTGCTGATATTCGGGGGGATCCCCTGGCACGTCTACTTCCAGCGTGTGCTGGCCGCGCGCGATGAGCAGGTGGCCAGGCGGCTCTCGATCCTCGCCGGCCTGTTCTGCGCGTTCGCCGCCATTCCGCCGATGCTCATCGGCATCCTGGCATCCGCGGCCGACTGGCACGCGAGGGGGCTGCCCGCTCCAGAGGCCACGTTGATCATGCCGTACGTGTTACGGCATCTGACTCCGCCTATCGTCGCCGCCATCGGCCTTGGCGCCGTGTCGGCTGCCGTCATGTCGTCAATCGATTCGTCAGTGCTCTCGGCCTCGTCGATGGCGGCCTGGAACGTCTATCGTCCTTTGATCAACCCGAACGCCTCATCCGCGAAGCTGACATCCATCGTCAAGCGGATGGTTGTGATCGTTGGCGTCGCGGCCACGCTGATGGCGATCAAGGTGCAGAGTATCTACACGCTCTGGGTGCTCTGCAGCGATCTCGTGTATTGCGTGCTGTTCCCGCAGCTGCTGTTGGCCCTGTGGGATCGGCGAGCCAATCGGTGGGGGTCGTACGTCGGAATGGCCGTCTCCGCCGCAATTCGTGCGGGCGCGGGCGAACCGTTGCTGGGACTGCCGATGCTGCTGCCGTTGCCCGTCGATGCGGCAGGTGCGGTTCGCATCCCGATTAAATCGATCGCGATGCTTGCCGGCCTTGCCTCGATGTGGCTCGTGTCGCGCGCCACACAGGCCGCGTGTCCCGCCATTCCCCTTGAACCGGAGCCCGAAGCGATCGACGGCCCGCTGGCGTCCGTCCCGGACGCCTCGTTGCCATAACAGAGGAGCTTGCGTAGAACGCCGCTGATGCGCATCATGCAGCGGAAGGTCATTCACATCGATGAGTGCGGGACAACAGCTGCGGGACGCTCGCCTCGGGTGCGGTCTGTCGATCGCCGAGGTCGCGAACAGGACCAAGATCAACCACCGACAGATCGAGGCGTTGGAGGCGGAGCAGTACGAGCGGCTTCCCGGCGGCGTCTTCATCCGCGGCTACGTGCGCGCTCTCGCCCCAGTCGTCGGTCTGAATCCGGACGACGTTGCAGCCGCACTCCGGTCGGATGTTGCACCCCCGGCGGACCATTCGCTCCACTCGGCGCTGCTCGATTTCATGCCCGGACCGCCGCGTCTGCACCTTGCGGACGAACCGAAACCAGAAATCGGCCGTTCTCTCCGTCACGTGGTCGTCGTGCTGCTCGCGATTTCGGCGGCCGCCGTCGTGCTGCTGTGGCTGGGCGTAGAGCGTTCGCCACGATCTGCGGGCGATTCCCCTATAGTGGGTTCAGCACCAGCGCAGGCCGCACCAGCTGCTACGCCGGCCCCGGCACCTGTCGGCACGTCGGGCCGGTAGGCACGCCGTTTCAGGCGGGTGTATCGGCAGCCGCGGGTGCCGGTTTCGTGGCCGGCTCGTAGGCAAAGGTCAATCCTTCAGCTGATTCCGACACATCGAGCGTGACGGTCCCGCCGTGTTCGAGCTGTCCGAACAGGATTTCATCCGTCAACGGATCGCGGACCTCGCGCTGAATCACTCGTCCCAGCGGCCGTGCGCCATAGATGGGATCAAAGCCCTTGTTCGCCAGGTACGCGCGGGCCGCCGGCTGCAGCGTGATGGCGATGTGCTTCTCGGCCAGCTGCGCTTCCAGCTGCAGGATGAACTTCGAGACAATCGTCTCCATAACCGCTGGGGTGAGTGGCTTGAATGTGACGATCGCATCGAGCCGGTTGCGGAACTCTGGCGTGAACACTCGGTCAACGGCCGCCTTCGCGCGCGACTCGGATGACCGCATGCGCGCGTCGATGGTCCGCGATTGATCGCCGGCAGCCTCGCCGAATCCGATCGTGGCCGACGACAGCTCGCGTGAGCCGGCGTTCGACGTCATGATGAGAATCGTGTGACGGAAATCGGCTTTGCGCCCGTTGCCGTCTGTCAACGTCGCATGATCCATCACCTGCAGCAGGACGTTCAGGACGTCGGGGTGCGCCTTCTCGATTTCATCCATCAGCAGCACGCTGTAGGGGTGCTGGCGGACGGCGTCCACGAGCAGGCCGCCCTGCTCGAAGCCGACGTAGCCCGGAGGCGCGCCGACGAGCCGGGCCACCGCATGCTTCTCCATGTACTCGCTCATGTCGTAGCGGATGAACTCGTTGCCCAGGTGAATCGCCAGCTGTTTGGCAAGCTCGGTCTTGCCGACGCCTGTCGGACCGGTGAATAGAAAGGCTCCTGTCGGACGCTCGGGCGTGCCGAGACCCGCGCTCGACCGCTTGATCGCCGACGCGACCAGCGCGACGGCCTCTTCCTGTCCGAACACGACGCGCCCCAGTGCTTCCTGCAGCGTCTTGAGCCGATGCTTGTCGGAGGCCGACGCCTGACGGTCGGGAATGTTCGCCATCCGCGCGACGATGCGCTCGATCTGCAGAACATCCACGACGCTTCTGACCTCTTCTGAACCTTTTGAACCGTTTGAACCTTCTGAACCCTTTGAACTCTCAGAACCCGTTGAACCTTCTGAACCCTTTGAACCCTCGGAACTGGCTGAAACCCTGGAACCCGGCTCCGTACGCAACATCGCCCCCGCTTCGTCGATGAGGTCGATGGCGCTGTCGGGCAGCTTGAGGTCGCGCAGATGCCGCGATGCCAGCCGCGCCGCCGCGTCGATGGCCGCGTCGGTGTAGTGCACCTGGTGGTGGTCTTCGTACCGTTTCTGAAGTCCCTTGAGGATGCGCGCGGTCTCCTCGACCGTCGGCTCCTCGACCGGCACTTTCTGCAGGCGACGAGCCAGCGCCCGGTCCTTCTCAATGTGCTTGAATTCTTCGAACGTCGTCGAGCCAATCACGCGAAGGTCGCCTGCCACCAGCACCGGCTTGATGAGCGCGGCGAGGTCCATCGTGCCGCCGGTCGTGGCGCCGGCGCCTACGGCCGTGTGAATCTCGTCGATGAAGAGGATCGGCCGGTGACGCTTCGCCAGCGCTCCGATGACAGCTTTGAAGCGCTCCTCGAAGTCGCCACGGAAGCGCGTGCCAGCCAGCAGGGCGGTGCTGTCGAGCGAAAAGATCTCGGCGCCTTCGAGTGGCGCCGGCACTTCAGGTTCGAGCAGGCGGAGTGCCAGCCCTTCGGCGAGCGCCGTCTTGCCCACGCCCGGCTCGCCCACGAACACAGGATTGTTCTTCCGCCTGCGGCAGAGGATCTGGATGGTCCGCTGCAGCTCGGGCTGGCGTCCGATGAGCGGATCGAGATGGCCCGCGGCCGCGCGTTCACTGAGATTGATTGTGTACGCGCCCAGGGGGTTCTTCGCGGTTGGCGCGGGCTCTTCGTCATCGTCGGTCCGGCGTCGTGGAGCCGAGTCCGCGTCGGGCGCGTCGCCCTCGGCCGGTACCTTGGCGATGCCGTGCGAGATGAAATTCAGGATGTCCAGACGCGTGACGCCCTGCGCCGTCAGCAGCTGTGCCGCGAATGTCTTCGGCTCCTGCAGCATCGCGGCGAGGACGTCTCCGGACCGCACTTCGTCGCGTCCTGCACTCTGCACGTGGAGGACGGCCGTCTGCAGCACACGCCGGAACGAGAGCGTCTGCTCGGGCTCGCGCTGGCGGCCGCGGCCCCATTGCTCCAATGATTTGGTCAGGTACGCGTCGAGATCCATGCGGAGCTGCCGCAGGTCGACGCCGACGGCCGACAGGATCTTCTCGCCTTCGGGATCGTGCGCGAGCGCGAACAGCAGGTGTTCGAGCGTCAGGTGTGTGTGACGCCGCGCGCTGGCTTCACGATGAGCAATCGTCAGAATGACTTCGAGTGACGCACTGAACATTGCGCCTCATTCCCGTTCCATGACGGCTTTGAGCGGATATCCGGCAGATTGCGCGAGGTCGTCCGTGGCGGCGACACGCGTTTCCGCGACGTCGAACGGGTAGACGCCGCACACACCGCGCCCGTCCACGTGGACTTGCATCATGATGCGGTAGGCCTCGGCCGGCGATTTGTCGAAGATGCTTTCGAGCAGCTGAACGACGAAGTCCATAGGCGTGTAGTCGTCGTTCAACAGCACGACCCGCCACATCGGCGGCTGCGCGACGTCCGTCTTGGTCCGCTCGAGGACCTCGCCGCCGGTCTTCGGATCGTCCGCCATCGATGTCATTGTACCAGTCGAGTGCTGTGCCCGGTGGTCACGCCTGCCCGAACGGGGAGGTCACGATCGGATTCCCGGTGCTTCGTGTCCGGTCCGCGCAACGTACTCCACGTACGAGCCAGGATACGCATGCGGCTCGGCATCGACGCCGCTCTCGCCGCCGAGCTCGAGAACGCGGTTGCTGAGTCCGCGAAGGAAGGCGCGATCGTGCGACACGAACAGCATCGTGCCGTCGAATTCGCGCAGCGCTTCGACCAGCATCTCTTTGGTCGCCAGATCGAGGTGATTCGTCGGCTCGTCGAGCACCAGAAAATTGGGTGGATCGAGGAGCATGCGGGCCATGACCAGCCTGGTCTTCTCACCGCCCGACAAGGCGCGGATCTTCTTGTCCACGTCGTCGCCTGAGAACTGGAAGGCACCGGCGAGGTTGCGGAGCACGCCGATCGACTCGTGAGGAAAGTCACGCTGGAGCTGTTCGTCGATCGTGAGGTTGGGATCGAGCACGTCGAGCGCCTGCTGCGCGAAGTATCCCAGCTTCAGGCTTGCGCCGAGCGTCACGCGTCCACTGTCGGGTGCCATCGCGCCGGCCACCATCTTGAGCAGCGTCGTCTTGCCCGCGCCATTTCTGCCCATGACCGCCCAGCGTTCGCCGCGCCGAACGGTCAGGCTCAAGCCGTCGTAAATCACGCGCCGGCCATACGCCTTCCGCACGTCTTCGAGCGTGAGGACTTGGTCGCCAGAACGTGATGGAGATCTGAAATCGAACTTGACGACTTTCCGCTTCTTGGGAAGCTCGATCTTTTCGATCTTCTCGAGCGCTTTGACCCGGCTCTGGACCTGGGCCGCTTTGGCGGCGTGCGCGGCGAACCGGTCGATGAACCGCTGCTCCTTGGCCAGCATCGCCTGCTGGCGCGCGTAGGCCGCCTCGCGATTGGCTTCCCGGATCGCGCGCTCGCGTTCGTAGAAGTCGTAGTTGCCCGAGTACGCGGTGATCTCACCGCCGTCGATCTCCGCGATCCGCGTCACGATCCGGTTCATGAACTCCCGATCGTGCGAGGTCATGAGCAGGGCACCGGCGAACGTCTTCAGATACGACTCGAGCCAGATGATCGACTCGATGTCGAGATGGTTGGTGGGTTCGTCCATCAGAAGGACGTCGGGGCGCCCGAGCAGCACGCGCGCCATCGCCACCCGCATCTTCCAACCGCCCGACAGTGCCGCGACGTCGCCGTCGATGCGCTCGTCGTCGAAACCGAGTCCATGGAGGACCTCACGCGCCTGCGCTTCGAGGGCGTAGCCGCCCAGGTGCTCGTATTCTTCCTGTACCTCGCCGAAGCGGTGCAGGATCCGGTCGAGGTCGTCCGCCTTGTCCGGGTCCGCCATCGCGTGCTGCAGCGCATCGAGCTCGTGATGCAGCTCGCCCACGCGTCCGCTGCCCGCGATCGCCTCTTCAATCACGGGCCGGCCGCCCATTTCCTCGACGTCCTGCCTGAAGTAGCCGACAGTCAGCTTTCTTGGTACCGAGACGTCCCCTTCATCAGGCGTCTCGTCGCCCACAATCATGCGGAAAAGAGTGGTCTTGCCGGACCCGTTCGGGCCGACGAGGCCGACTTTTTCACCGGTGTTGAGCTGAAAGGAGGCATCGACGAACAGTATCTGCCGTCCGTACTGTTTCGAGATGCCCGAGAACGCGATCAATGCCGCACATCCATGCCGGGCGGGAAGAGGTTTGTGCTCGGACCGAGCCGCTTTGGCGTTGATTCTACTAGAATGCTGCGATCGGAGCCGAACCATGCTGACGCTGCCTCGCCAGGTCCTCGTTCGCCAACGCCTTGCTTCACACGCGCTCGCGGATCCCGCGCGCGAGGTGACGGAGCGTCTGGCGCGACTCTCCTCGGAGCCCTGGGCGGGCCGCAAGGTGGCGGTGGGCGCCGGCAGCCGCGGCATCGATCGCATCGCGGTCGTCGTGGGGGCGGTGGTGCGGTGGCTGCGAGCGCAGGGAGCTGAGCCCTTCGTCATTCCTGCCATGGGTAGTCATGGCGGCGGAACGCCTGAAGGGCAGCGCGAGCTCCTGGCCTCGTACGGAATCACGGAATCCACGATGGGCGCTCCGATTCGCGATGACGTGACGACGCGCCAGCTCGGGGAGACGCCGTCAGGGATTGCCGTCCATGCGTCCACCGTGGCACTCGACGCCGATGCCGTCGTGCTGATCAATCGAGTGAAGCCGCACACGGATTTTTCGAGCGCCACCCTCGGCAGCGGCTTGCGGAAGATGTGCGGGATCGGTCTCGGCAAGGTGACCGGAGCCACGACCTGCCACCTGGCAGCGTCGCGATTCGGCCACGAGCGTGTGATCAGGGAAGTCGCCGCCGTCGTCGCGTCCAAGCTGCCGAGCCTCTACGGCGTCGCACTCGTAGAGGACGGCACGCACCACTTGGCCAAGGTAGAGGCGCTTCGTGGATCCGAGTTCGAAACGCGGGAACCTGAAATGTTCACGCAGGCATGGGCCTGGATGCCGTCGCTCCCGCTGCCCAATGTAGACGTGCTGGTCGTGGACGAAATCGGCAAAGACATCAGCGGCTGCGGGATGGACACCAACATCATCGGGCGAGGCGTCGATACGATGCCGATGGCAAATCGGCGGGCGAGCGTGCGCGCGATTTATGCGCGCAGCCTCACTCCCGGCTCGCATGGCAACGCCGTTGGCATCGGTCTGGCCGACGTCGTGTCGAGCCGGCTGGTGTCGCAGATGGATCGGCGCGTCAGCTACACCAACGCGCTCTCGGCGATGACGCCGGCCACCGTTCGCATTTCGATCAATTTTCCAACCGATGCCGAGTGCCTGCAGGCGGTGCTGCGGGTCGCCGGGGTCCCGCCCGAGTCCGCCACGATTCTGCGGATCCGGAATACCCTCGCGCTCGAACACGTCGTCGCATCGGAAGCGTGTCTCTCCGCGCTGGCCGACAGAGCCGACGTCGAGCCACTCGGGTCGCCCACGGACTGGCCGCTCGACGCGGCCGGCAACTTCGATGCGTCGGCCGATCTCCTCTCCGGTGTCCACGCCTCATGACTTCGCGCCCTTCTGATACCGACTTTGCGATGCCCTCCCTCCGGCTCGACGGCCGGGTGGCACTCGTCACTGGAGGCAGCCGTGGCATTGGCCTCGGCATCGCCCTGGCGCTGGCGCATGCCGGTGCCGACGTCGCGCTCGTGTCCCGAACCGCGAGCGATTTGGACCGCGCCTCTCAGATGGTGCAGGCCATCGGCCGGCGGGTCCTGGCGGTGCCTGCCGACATGACGTCTGAAGACGCGCCGGTTCGAGTGGTCGAGCACGCGCGCGATCATTTCGGACGGCTCGACATCGTCGTCCACGCGGCGGGCATCAACGTGCGGCAGCCTGCCGTCGAGTTCTCGCGCGAGCAGTTTGCGCAGGTCATGCGGGTGAACGTCGAGTCGGGCTTCTTCCTCGCGCAGGCCGCCGCGCCCGTGATGCGTGCGCAGGGGCACGGGCGGTTCATCGCCGTGACGTCGGTCGCGACAAAGGTCGCGCTGCCCAATGTTTCGGTCTACTCGATGAGCAAGTCGGCACTTGGTGCGATGGTCCGCGCGTTGGCCATCGAGTGGGCGAAGGATGGCGTCACGGTCAATGCGATTGCGCCGGGCCGCTTCTGGACCTCCATGACCGACGCCGTGTTCTCGAATCCCGAACTGCACGAGAGTGCCGTCAGCGTCATTCCCCAAGCTCGTCCGGGCGTTCCGGCTGACCTTGCGGGCGCTGCCGTGCTGCTCGCGTCTGACGCCAGCAGCTATATCACCGGACAGACGCTCTTCGTGGATGGGGGCTGGACGGCCTCGGCAGGAGTGAGAGCGTGAGGTAATCGCGCTTGCGCGACATTTGAACCTCAGCAGTGGCTCGGCGCTTCTTCTGCCGGACCCCTGGCAGTAAACTGACCCCGCCCCCCGGCCGGAGTGGAATGTCCCCCCGGATCCAGACCTCCGTTCCCCGCGTGCGCCTTGACGAGTCTGCCTGGGCAGTATTCGAACAACTCCCTGTCGCTGTCGCGGTGGCCGACATCCGCACCGGCCGCTTCCTCCGGGTCAACCGCGGTATGGCCGCGCTGACGGGCTACAGCGTCGAAGAGCTCACCGAGTCGACGGTCAACGACATCGCCCCTCCTGAAGAACACGCGCTGATTCGCGCAGAGTTCGCGCGCATGCTGCGGCGCGAATCCAGGCGGTATACCGCCGAACGGCGGTACATCAGCAAAGACGGTACGCCGCGTTGGGCGGACGTGAGCGTGACGCTGCTCGCGAACTCCAGCGACGAACCGCAGGCGCTCGCAGTCCTGCAGGACGTCACGGCCCGCCATCACATTCAGCTCGCGCTGGCGCGCAGCAAGGAACGGTTCGAGATCGCGCTGAGCCACGCGCCCGTGATCCTCTTCAATCACGACCTCGCGCTCCGCTACACGTGGATCCACAACGCGGTGTGGCGGAAGCCGGAAGCCTTCATCGGCCGTACGGACGCCGAGATCTTCCCGCAGCAGACGGCAGCGCCGTTGATGGCGTTCAAACGCCTGGTGCTCGAAACCGGCCGTGGGGAACGCGCGGAAATGCAGCTCTCGTTCGGTGTCATCGACGCGTGCTACGACATGATCGTCGAGCCGATCCGGGATGACGCGGGCCGCATCACCGGGCTCGCATGTGCGGCCATCGATCTGACGGATCGCCGGCGGGCCGAGCGCGAGCGCGATCATCTGCTGGACAGTGAGCGCGCTGCACGCGCGGACGCCGAGCGGGCAGGGCGCATGAAGGACGAGTTCCTCGCCACGCTGTCGCACGAGCTCAGAACGCCGCTCAATGCGATGTTGGGGTGGGCCCAGGTGCTCCAGCACCACGCCACCGATGCGCGCGTGCTACGAGGGCTGCAGGTCATCGAGCGCAATGTTCGCGTTCAGTCGCAGCTCATCGACGACCTGCTCGACATGAGCCGCATCCTGTCGGGCAAGGTCCGGCTCCTGCTCGAGCCCCTCGAGCTCGCGCCCATCGTCGAAGCGGCGGCAGAGACGCTCCGTCCGTCCGCCGAGCTCAAGGGCATCGAGCTGGCGTGCACGCGGGGCCCAGCGACGAGCGGGCTGGTCAGGGCCGATCCGAACCGCCTCCAACAGATCGTCCTCAACCTTCTGTCGAATGCGATCAAGTTCACGCCGACGGCTGGCAAGGTGTCGGTGCATGTGGAAGCCGCACATGGCGAGCGGCGGATCGTCATCGCCGACACCGGCTGTGGGATTGATCCCGAGTTCCTCCCGCACGTCTTCGAACGGTTCCGGCAGGCCGATGCCTCGAGCACCCGCCGTCACGGCGGTCTCGGGCTGGGCCTCGCCATCACGCGTCATCTCGTGGAGATGCACGGCGGACGCGTCGAGGCGCACAGCGAAGGCGTGGACCGTGGGTCGGTCTTCACCGTCGCTCTCCCCGTCATCGAAGCCGTGGCTCACGACGAATCCGCGTCGGCGCTCCGCGGCCGCCGGCACGTTCACCCGGTCGTTCTAGATGGCATTCGCGTGCTCGTGGTCGATGACGATGCGGACGCGCGCGAGTTGGCGGAGCACGTGCTGCGCGAGCGCGGCGCCGAGGTGGCCACGGCGTCGAGCGTCGGCGAAGCGATCGAAGTCCTGCAGCGAGGCCTGCCGGACGTGCTCGTCAGCGACATCAGCATGCCGGATACGGATGGCTACGCGCTGATCGCGCAGGTCCGTGGATCGGCGGAGCCTCTTGCGGGATTGCCGGCGATCGCCCTGACGGCGTTCGCGCGCGGTGAGGATCAGGTGCGCGCGCTGGCCGCCGGCTACGACGCCCACCTGTCGAAGCCGGTGGACAGCCGGGACTTTGCCGACGTGATCGCGACGCTGGCCCGAGGCGTGCGAGGCGCCTAGGAAGCCCGCCGCAGGCGCAAGGCTCCGGCTCTACGAACTCCGAACGCCGAACTCCAAACTTCTAACGTCGAACTCCGAAATCCGAATTCCGAATTCCCCTTCATACTTGTTCGACGTCAATCCATCGATCCGCCCTGGCGGACTCCATGATTGCGTCGATGACCGCCTGGGCCCGTGCGCCGTCGCGGAACGACGGCACTGCCGGGCGTCCTTCGCGGATTGCGGCGACGAACTCCGTGTTCTGCGCCCAGCGGAACGCCGTGAGCGGATCCACGCTCGGGTCCAGCGGCAATCCATCACTTAGAAAAGCCGTTGGTACCGGAATCAGGTCGAGCTGAGCGGACCCGCGTCTCGAGCCAAGCAGCCGATGAGGCTCGGACAGCTCGAAAACGAGCGTGCCCTCCGGACCGTTCACTTCGCAGTAGTCGCGGCTCCGTCCGCCTTCGCCGCGTCCCGTGGCGATCTTCGTACTCTCGAGCACTCCGGTTGCTCCCCCTGCGAACGTCGCAAGACATCCGACCCAGTCCTCGAGATCGGACGGGTATTCCCGTCCGTCGGCCGCCACCCGGCTGTCCCAGACACGTTTGGTCTGTGCGGCGACGCGAACAATCGGCCCGATGAGCGAATGTCCGTAGTCGATCCGGTGGGAGAGCATGTCACCCACTTCGCCGGTGCCCGCTTCGGATGACTGCTGCCGCCAGCCCAACGCCCGGCGGTCCCAATCCTGGAAACGTTGTACGCGGAAGTGCCAGGGAGGTCCGACGTAGCCTTCGTGCACGAGGTGACGCATGTACCGCATGGCCGGCACGAAGCGGTACGTGAATGCGGTCATGTGGCGGAGCTTCGCGGCGTCGGCGCGTTCGGTCATGTCGAGCGCCTCGCCGAGTGACATCGCCAGCGGCTTCTCACACAGCACGTGACGGCCCGTCTCGATTGCCGCGAGCGCAATCGCGTGATGGACACGGTTCGGCGTCGCGATGATCACTGCGTCCACGTCGGCCTCGCGGATGAGCGCGAACGGATCCGTCCACGTGCGGGCGACACCGCTGGCGCGCGCGGCCGCTGCCACGACCTCAGGATTGACGTCGCAGAGCGCGGTCACGGCCGCTCCCGGGCAACGATTGATACCAGGCAGATGGTTGGCGAGTGCGATGCCGCCAGTGCCGATGAGGGCGACTTTGAGATCAGACATTTGGAAGGACGGGACCAATGACGAATGACGGTTGACGCTTGACCTTTGACCTTTGACGAAACGCGAACACGAATACGAACGTGAATCCGAAGACGACGGCCTTCACCGTGCGCCGTCAGTGAACGCGCGCACCTCTTCGAGCGTCGGCATGCTCGTCTGTGCGCCTTTGCGGGTGACAGACAGCGCCGCAGCGGCCGAGGCCATTCGACCAGCATCCTCGATGGAGTGTCCGTCGGCCAGCCCCACTGCCAGTGCGCCGTTGAATGCGTCGCCGGCAGCCGTCGTGTCAACGGCTCGAACCCGATGTGCGGGCCAGTGATGGATGCGATCGGCGACCAGCACGGCACCCCGATCGCCCCATTTCACGATGACGCGCCCGGCGCCTCGTGCGCGCAGTGCCTGCGCGCGACGCACCAGATCGTCCTCGCCGTCGAGGGATCCGCCGCCCGTCAGGGAGCAAAGCTCCGACTCGTTCGGCGTCACATAATCGCTGAGCGCCAGCAGTTCGTCAGGCACCTCGCGAGCCGGGGCGGGATCGAGGAGCACGAGCGACCCAGCCGCGCGCGCGGCGCGGGCCGCGGCGAGCACGGTCTCGAGCGGTATCTCGAGCTGCAGCAGCAGCACGCGTGTCGAACCCCACTCGATCCCGGCCGCACCGAGGCGGTCAGACACGAAGGTCCCATTCGCGCCCGGCACCAGCACGATTGAGTTCTGTCCTGTCGTATCCACCGTGATGATCGCCAGACCGGTCGAGACGCTGGTATCTCGGCCAACGGCGCTCACATCGACACGTGCGCTCGCCAGATGGTCGAGCAGCCAGGTGCCGAGATCGTCCTGGCCCACCTGGCCGGCGAGTCGCACCGCTCCGCCAAGCCGGGCAGCGGCATACGCCTGGTTCGCACCCTTACCGCCCGGAAACTGTGCGAAACCGCTGCCAGTCAGTGTTTCACCCGGACGAGGAAAGCGCGGCACGCCGACCACGAGGTCGGCATTGAGGGATCCGGCGACGACGATGGAGCGGGCGCTCGCCATGGGCTCTTAGACGCGCGTGACGCGGGTCCGATAGTAATCCACGATGGCGGCGGCCACGATGACGCTCCCGGTGACGAGCCGGCGCGTTGGCTCCTGCACGCCGAGCTGCGCGAGTCCCGCGGCGAGCACCGCGATGATCAGCACTCCCAGCATCGTCGTCACGACGGATCCCCGGCCACCCATGAGGCTCGTGCCCCCGATCACGACCGCCGCGATGGCCTGCAGCTCGAGGCCGATTCCCGCGTTTGGATCCGCCGCAGCAAGCCTCGCGCACTGCGATACCGCGGCGACGGCGCTCAGAAGGCCGGACGCGGTGAAGGCCATCACTCGAACGGGTCCCGGAGGGACACCCGAGAGCCACGCGGCAGTCTCGTTGGCGCCGACCGCAATCAGGTGGCGTCCGTAAACTGTCCGGATCAGCACGAACTGAGCGGCCGCGACCACGACCACCGCCAGAAAGAACGGGGCGCCGAGGCCGCCCACGATTGGCGTCGTGAGCCGTTCGATGGCGCCTCCGATGTACTTGGTCTGAGAGCCCGTCACCAGATACGCTGCGCCGCGCGCGACTTCGAGCATCCCGAGCGTCACGATGAAGGAGGGCAGCGCCCACCTCGTGACGAGCACGCCATTGATTGCGCCGCACGCAGCGCCAACCAGCAGCGACACGGCAACCGCCGCCGCCATCGGAAGGTGCCAGTCGCGAATCGCGACGCCGAGCACGGCGCCCGACAGCGCGAGGATGGATCCCACCGACAGGTCGATGCCTCCGGCAATGACGACCAGAGTCATGCCGGTCGAGACCAGCAGGATGTCGGGAAGCTGGTTAGCGATCGTTCGAAGCGTGGTGGCGGTGAAGAAGTAGTCCGTTGCGGCGCCGAACCCCGCCACCAGTGCCACGAGCACACCGGCGAGGCTCGCATAGTCAGAGAGCAGCCGGCGCGTGCGCGTCGGTCGTCCACCGGCTGGGGGGGACGCGGACGCCGAACCGGCCGGCGAATCCGTGGCAGGGCTCAGCGCAGGGCCTCGCGCGTGATCAGATCCACGGGCGTCTCACGGTTCGCCGGCGTCGTCGTCGAATGCCGCAGCATCTCGAGCGCGTACTCGATCCCGTAGACTGCGAGGGCGTCGCCGTGCTGATCGGCCGTCGCGATAATCTGGCCGTCGCGCACCAGCTGCTGCACGGCACTGATGTTGTCGAACCCGGCGACGAGGACGTCATTCGCGCGTCCGGCGGCCTTGAGTGCCGCGACCGCTCCGAGGGCCATGTTGTCGTTGGCGCAGAGTACGGCCTTGACGTCCGGGTGTTCGCTGACGATCGCCGCCACTACCTGGTTGGCCCGGGCGGTTTCCCACTGCCCGGTCTGTGACGCGACGACGCGCAACCCGGCGGCCTGCACCGCGTCCATGAATCCCTCGCGGCGCTGGATCCCGTTGAACGCGTTCGGCGCACCTTCCACAATGGCCACGGGGTCGCCGGCCTTCAACCGCCGCGCCACCACCTCACCGACGGCGCGGGCGCCGTTGCGGTTGTTCGGACCGACAAAAGGGATGGTCAGATGCCGTTCGGCGAGCACGGCGGCATCGAACCGGTTGTCGATGTTGACGACGACGATGCCGGCTTCCTGGGCGCGCTGCGCAACGGCCACCAGCGCCTTGGAGTCAGCCGGCGCGAGCACGATCGCACTCACGTGGCGCGCAATCATCTGTTCGACGAGCTCGATCTGGTGGGCGACGTCCTGTTCGTCCTTGATGCCGGTTGAGACAAGCTCGTATTGATCGGGGTGCTGCGCCTGGTGCCTGGCCGCGCCGTCCTGCATCGTCTTGAAGAACTCGTTCGCGAGCGACTTCATCACGAGCGCGACGACAGGCCGACCGGGACTTTCCTGGCGATGTCCGCACGCGGGGCTGATGGCGATCACGAGCCAGACAGCGAAAGTTCGTCGAGATAACAGCACGGCGCGATGCTAGCGAAGCGGACGCTGTGGGTCAAATAGGCTCGGGGCGCGTCACGTGGCAGAATGTCACGCGCCGTAACGGCGTCTTCTGGAGGGCAGATGCGTCACGTCGTGCTTGCCACGCTGTTCACCATTGTTGCAGCGGTTCTTTCCACTCCCGTGCCCGCGGCTCGGGCCGAAGGGGCGACTGCCCGCACGCTGCCGCGCAGCGTCTTCGAAGACAAGGTGCGCGGCGGTTGGGCAGGTCAGATGATCGGCGTCTCGTTCGGTGCGCCCACCGAGTTCCGCTCGAATGCCAAGATCCTGGAGGGATCACTGCCGAAGTGGCGGCCGGGCCGCGTCGACAACGCGATCGATCAGGACGACCTCTACGTGGAAATGACGTTCGCGGCGGTGATGGACCATCAGGGACTCGACGCGACGAGCGAGCAGTACGGCGAAGCCTTCCGCACGTCCCGCTACAACCTGTGGCACGCCAACGCCGCGGCGCGGCGGCTCCTCGATCGGGGCATCAAGGCGCCCCTTTCAGGAGACCCAAAATACAACGTGCACGCCAACGACATCGACTTCCAGATCGAATCGGATTTCATCGGCCTGATGACGCCGGGCCTGCCGCAGGCTGCGCGCCACTACTCCGAGCGGGTCGGCCGCGTGATGAACTACGGCGACGGCCTGTACGGCGGCATTTTCGTCACCAGCATGTACGGCGCGGCTTTCTTCGAATCGGATCCGCGAAAGATTGTGGAGGCCGGCCTTGCGAGCCTGCCCGCGGAGAGCGGCTACGCGAAGATCATCAGAGATGTGCTGACGTGGTCGGGACAGCATCCCGACGACTGGCGGCGCACGTGGCGCTTGATCGAAGAGAAGTGGGACAAGGACGATCCCTGTCCCGATGGTGCGCTCGAGCCGTTCAACATCGACGCGAAATTGAATGGCGCGTACATCGCGCTCGGCCTGATTTACGGGCGCGGCGATTTTGCGCGAACGCTCGAAGTGGCGACCCGGGCGGGCCAGGACTCAGACTGCAATCCGTCGAGCGCCGCCGGCGTGCTCGGGGTCGTTCTGGGTTACAAGGCGATTCCGGCTGAATGGAAATCCGGGATTGCGGCGCTGGCCGACAAGAAGTTCGCCTACACCGACTACTCGTTCAACGACATCGTGGCGTCCACGATCGCCCGGGCCACCAAGGTCATCACGGCGGCGGGCGGACAGGTCACCGACCAGGTCGTGCTGGTACCCGTCCAGGCGGCGGTGCCGCCGCCGCTCGAGCAATGGGATCCGGGCGTGCCCTCGAAGCGTGTCATGTCCACGGATCCAGCGTGGCAATGGAAGGGTGCGTGGGGACGGCCGGCCACCAAGAAAGACAACCACGACAGCGGGCCGACTGTCAGCACTGCCGGGGCGGAAGCCACGTTGTCGTTCACCGGAACGGGAGTGGTCGTGATCGGGCGCATGGCGCAGGATGGCGGACGCGCGGACGTGTTTCTCGACGGCGCCGCTGCCGGGCAGCTCGAAGCGTACATTCCACCCAACACCCACGACAACGATCTGTGGCACGCCTTCGGACTGACCGCAGGCGCGCACACGGTCCGAATCGTGACCCGCGGCGATCATGTCGCCGCGTCCACAGGCAACGTGGTCCAGATCGAGGGCGCAGTCACCTACGCGAGCCGGTGAGTCGAACTTCGTAGTTCGTAGTTCGTAGACTGTCGACCGAAGACCGAAGACCGAAGACCGAAGACCGAAGACCGAAGACCGAAGACCGAAGACTGTAGACCGAAGACTGTAGACCGAAGACTGAAGACCGACAGGCGGGGGAGTCGATGTTGCGAGGGATTGGGCTGGTTGTCGCGCTTACTACGATCCTGTGCGCTGCGAGGACGGACGCACAAACGCTGTACTCGCTGCCGGATCGGATTGAGACGCGGTGGGCGAGCCCGGAGAATCCATCAGGCGCACGGGGCGCCGGCGGCGAGGCGAACGCCGGACGCAAAGGCGCTCCGTTCGTCGCGGTCCCGGCTGGCGGCCGTGTGGTCCTCGCGGAAGCCACCGGCACGAGCGGAATCGTGCGCCGCATCTGGATGACGCTGAGCGATCGCACTCCCGCCATGCTGCGGGGCATCCGGCTCGAGATGTTCTGGGACGGGTCCGCTACGCCGGCGGTCAGCGCACCGCTGGGCGATTTCTTCGGCCATGCGCTCGGCGAGATGCGGCCGTTCCAGTCAGCTTTGTTTTCGAGCCCGGAAGGCCGGAGCCTCGTGACCGTGATTCCAATGCCCTTCCGTAGCGGCATGCGGATCGTACTGACCAACGAGACCGGGACGGCACTCGAGCAGTTGTTTTACGACGTCGACTACACGGTCGGCGACACGGTGGGTGCCGACGCGCTGTATTTTCACGCTGTGTTCCGGCGTGAGCGTCCCACCACCCTTCAACGCGACTACGAAATCCTTCCTCACGTCAGCGGCCGCGGACGGTACCTCGGGGCGACGCTGGGTGTCATCGCTGACACGGCGCGTTACGGCAAATCGTGGTGGGGCGAAGGTGAGGTCAAGATCTATCTTGACGGGGATCGCGCGCGCCCAACCTTGAACGGCACGGGCACCGAAGACTACATCGGCACCGCGTACGGGCAGGGGGCGTACGCCCATGCCTATCAAGGATGTCCACTGGCCGACGACGACCGTTACCACTATGGCTTCTACCGGCTGCACGTGCCCGATGCGATCTACTTCAGGAACGAGGCGCGGGTGACCATTCAGCAGATCGGCTACTACGGCACCGGCGAAATGGGACCGTTGATGACGCGCGGGCAGCCCGTGATGCGCGCAGGCGCCGGGCCGGTGCCCATGGATCTGACCAAACCCGATCAGCTCTTCGAGCGGCAGGACGACTGGTCGAGTGTCGCGTATTTCTATCTCGATCGGCCGGAGAACGGGTTGCCAGCCCTCGCGCCCGTGACGGAACGCACAGCCGGTCTTTGAGGCATATGGTGACTCGTACCCTCATCGCGATTCTCACGGTCGTAAGCGCGCTGGCGGTTCCGGCGTCGGCCGGTCAGCCCCTCGCTTCATCGGGCAAAATCGTCGTGATCAAGGCGGCCCGCCTGATCGACGGCGTCAACAATGCGCCGATCAACAACGCGGTCGTCATTGTCACCGGCGATCGGATCACCGCGGTCGGTACTGGTCTGCAAATTCCCATGGGGGCTGCTGTCGTCGATCTCGGCCAGGCGACCCTCCTGCCCGGCTTCATCGACTGTCACACGCACGTGACCGGTCAGCCGGGCGAGAACTTTTATGACGACGCCTTCCGGCGGAGCGCGATCGACGACGCCGTCGTGGCGCACGTGTACGCGCGTCGGACGCTCGAAGCCGGATTCACGACGATCAGGGACGTCGGTGCGGGGGAGTACCTCGACGTGGCGCTGCGGAATGCGATCGAGCGCGGCGACATCCCGGGACCGCGGATGCAGGTGGCTGGACTGGCGATCAGCGCGACCGGAGGGCACGGCGATCTGAACGGCTTCTCGCCGTACTTGCGATTCGATCGTATGTCGGGGATCGCGGACGGCATCGATGCCATCCGCAAGCTGGTACGCACCAACATCAAGTACGGCGCCGATCTGATCAAAGTGCTGGCGACCGCGGGCGTGCTGTCCGAGGAAGACTCGATCGGCGGCCCTCAGTACTCGCAAGAGGAGTTGAACGCGCTGGTCGCCGAGGCCCACATGTGGGATCGGAGGGTCGCCGCTCACGCGCACGGTGCCGAAGGAATCAAGCGCGCCATCCGCGCAGGCGTGAGCTCGGTCGAACACGCCTCATTCATCGATGACGAGGGCATCGCGCTGGCAAAAGAACGCGGAACCTACCTCGTCATGGATATCTATAACGACGATTACATCCTCGCGGAGTACGGCCGGAAGGGTTACCCCGAGAAGATCATGAACAAGGAGCGCCAGGTCGGGCGCGCGCAGCGGGAGAACTTCAAAAAGGCCTTCGGCGCGGGCGCCAAGATGGCGTTCGGCACCGATGCCGGCGTCTATCCGCATGGACTGAATGCGCGTCAGTTCGCCACGATGGTCGAGTGGGGTATGACGCCGGCTCAGGCTATCCGCGCGGCGACGAGCAGTGCAGCAGACCTGTTGGGATGGTCGGACCGCGTGGGCAGCGTGCAGCCCGGGCGGTTTGCCGATCTGGTGGCCGTCTCTGCCAATCCACTCGAGGACATCACGACGCTGCAGCACGTCGCGTTCGTGATGAAGGGCGGCGTGGTCTACAAACGCGAAGGACACTCGCTCAATCAGGAGAAAGCGGCCGAGACTCGATGATGCGCCGCTCTACCGGCGCGGCTTGGTCCGCCGCAGGGCCCAGGTGATGTCTTTCGTCCGAGTCAGCGTTCCCCCATTGGTGGGCGTGTGCGTGTTCTCGATGCGTGCGCTGCCGTCGATGTGCGTCACCAGCGGGAACAGCACGGTCCCCGCGCCAGCGCCGGTCATGCCATCGATGGCTTGTTTCGAGGGGCCGGGATCCTTTGCAGGATTCGCTGCAGCCTTCTTACCGCACCCGCCCGTGAAGTTCGATTTCGCTGACGTGCGGACGGAGCCCCAGCCTCCGGTGGTGGTTGCGGACAGACGGTAGTCGTTCCGGTTGAACGAAACGGTAACCGTGGCCGGTTTGAAGACGTCTCCATTCACCAGGCTCGTCTCTTCGCTGGATTCGGTGAAAGGCACCGGGCTGGCGTTCTTCGCGCATGTCGTCGCGCCAGACGCGCTATGGCTCTTGTAGAGCGTCGTCGTCTCCTTGATCTCGCCGACGGCGCGCCCGTCGAGGACGAGAATCGTCGCGACGCGCTGCGACGTGTTCTTCACGACGTCTCGTCCGTGGACGGGATTCGGTAAAGGCGTCGTTGCCGACATCTCTTCTGCCACCGTGATGATGACAGTGCCGGTCCAGTCCTTGAAGGGGCAGCTTTCGCCAATCTTCCGCACTTGATCGAACAGCACTGCAAGCTCCGCCTGCGCCGCTGATCGTTCCCAATCCATGAACGCGGTCAGGCGATGCGGTGGCGGGGCGGCCTCGCACGCCGATCGATAGGCGGTGTTGTTGGCCGCAGCCGCGGCCTGGAGACATGCCGAGGGCGGCACGGCCTCCGCGCTGCATTGCTGGCCGCGCGACGGAATGGTCGTCCGCGGGGCCGGCGACTCGAAGGCGGCATCCATGGCGCCCTTGAGAGGGCCGAACACGTGCTCGAGATAGCGGGAGTCCGAGAAGAGCAGCGGACGTGACTCACGGCTCTCGATGGTGCGGACCGTGGCGTCGCTCTGGTCCATCGTGGACTGCGCCGCGCCGAGCTCGCGCATGCGGTTGACGATGGTCGGGAGGTCGCCGCAGACGCACGGTCCCTTGAGAGGCGGCCTCGGGGGCTCTTTCTCTTTCTTGGACGCTGCGGCGGACGCTGGCACGGCCAGGACGCACAGTGTGGCCAGGAGCGGGTAGACGAGGGTGAGCCACTGCGGCCGTTTTTTCTGCGGACTAGTCAAAGCGCGCCCTCCGGGGCGCTTACGACTAGTATGGGGCCAATTTCGTCTGGTCACGACTGGCGCTCGAGGCGGCAGCAGACATCACTCGGATGGCGGCTGCAGAACCAGGGCCAGCAGCTCCTTGAGTCTGGACAGACGCGCCATGCCGTTGGCCGGGTTGTGGTACCCGAGCCCGCGCTGATCGGGCGGCAGATCGGCGGAGTCCTTCATGGGCTCGAACTGCGTCCCTTCATGCCATTCGTTGAACGTACCGATGTACGTGAGGAACACACCACGGCGCGTATTCGAGAGCGCCTCAGCCGCCTGCAACTCGATGGTGGTCCGGAAGGATTCCGCCATCCGCGCCAGGGACTGCTCCGAGGCCAGCTCACGATCGAGCGGCTGCGTCCAGTCATAGGTCCCGGCTGGCGTGACCGGCGTCGGTGTGTAACACGAGCCAGGATCGACGTGGCGAAGCGCAATCCCGTCGAATCCCGCGTTGACGTTGAACGAGAACAGGAGATCCTTCGAGGAACACAGTTCTGCGAGTCCGGGCCAAGCCGTCGGCAGCACGAAGTTGTCGTAGATCGCCATTCCATCGAAGCCTGCCGCCGCCATCCGACCGATATCGCTGACATCCGCCAGCAGCAGGATGTCGTCGAACTCGGCACGCAGTGCCGTGCGAAGACCATCGGTCTGGCGGCGCCATGTCGAATCGGGGACGTAGTCCGGGATGGCGCTCACGACGCCGTGGCAATCGGTACTCGTCGGCAGCACCATGGTGCGAAACGATTTGAAGACCGGGCCGACCGTGCCCGACGCGTTCTCCAGCAACAGGAAGCAATCCCACCGCCGCTTGTCGCCGTATTCGCGGAGCAGGTACTCGATATCAGACGCATACGAGCTCACGCGATCGGTACGGTACGGCTCCAGGTGGAAGGTGACGTGGATGTCGTGATCGCGCATGACATCCATCACGAGCGGCACGGCCTGATCCTCGAACGAGCCCTGCCCCCACCACGAAATGTTGATTGCGCCGACGCCGGCGTCGGCAATCCATCGCGCGTGCTGTTCGATGACGCTGGACGAGCGCGAATCGTACGGACCCAGCAGTGGAACGGAGGTCGCTGCGATGTCAGAGGGAGGTTGGCGGTCCCAGAGATCCCAATGGCGCCAGGGATTGGTCGCGTACCACGGGTAGTACTCGAACACGAAATGACGTCGCAGATCCGGATAGGTCTTGCGGAGCTGTGCGCCGATGGTAGCCCAATCGACTGGGGGATGCGGATTCGTGCGGCGGCGGACGCGATCGTCGTGCAGGGTGCCTGCGCGCAGGCCCATCGAGACCGCCGACTCACCCCGCCATCCAATCCGGGGATCCGGCGTCGCGCTTCGCAGCAACGGCGACGGCATCGCTCGCGATCCGTGCCATCCCTGCGTTCGCGGGACAATCGCCGCGGCACCGAGGCTCGAGAGGAACTGCCGGCGAGAGAGCATTGACCGACCCGCAGGTCTGGACGTGATGCGCCAGCGTCAGGCCGAGCCTGTGGCCCAACGCCTGAAGCCCAACGCCTATTTACGCGTACATGCCGCGCATCCGCGTCACCGTCGCCACGCGGTTGATGGCTTCGATGTAGGCAGCCGTCCGCATGTCGACAGTGTACTTGAGCGACGTCTTCAAGACCGCCGTGAACGCCTCGTGCATCTTGGCTTCGAGCCGGTTGTTCACCTCGGCTTCAGTCCAGTAGTAGCCGTGGCGGTTCTGCACCCATTCAAAGTAGGAGCCCGTCACGCCTCCGCTGTTCGCCAGGATATCGGGTACGACGAAGACTCCCCGATCGTGGAGCAGCTTGTGCGCCTCCGGCGTGGTCGGCCCGTTGGCACCTTCGACGACCACCCGCGCCTTGATGGTGCCGGCGTTCTCGGCCGTGATCTGATTCTCGAGTGCGGCCGGGATGAAGATGTCCACGTCGAGCCCGAAGAGGTCCTCGTGCGGCAGCGCATCCGCAAACGGATAGCCGTCCACCGTCTTGTGCTGCTTGGTCCAGTCGATGAGGCTCGGGATGTCGAGGCCGTCCTTCTTGTAGACGCCGCCGCGCCAATCGGTGACAGCGACGATCTTCGCCCCGAGACGGCTGATCAAATCCGCTGAGACCGAGCCGACGTTGCCAAACCCCTGCACAGCGACCGTGGCCTTGCTGAGGTCGATCTTCAGATGGTTGGCTGTCTCACGCGTGCAGATCATGACGCCACGTCCGGTCGCCTCACGCCGGCCCTCGGATCCGCCCAGCGCGACGGGCTTCCCCGTGACGATGGCCGTTTCGGTGCGGCCGATATGCATCGAGTAGGTGTCCATGACCCACGCCATGACCTGCTCGTTGGTGTTGACGTCGGGGGCGGGGACGTCCTTGTCTGGTCCGATCGCGTCGATGATTTCCGCGACGTACCGGCGTGTGAGCGCCTCGAGCTCGCGTTTCGACATCCGCGTCGGATCGCAGATGATGCCGCCCTTGCCGCCGCCGAACGGGATGTGCGCCACGGCGCACTTCCACGTCATCCATGCGGCGAGAGCGGTCACCTCGTCGAGGCTCACGTCCGGGTGGTACCGGATGCCCCCCTTGGCGGGACCGAGCGTGATGTTGTACTGCACGCGGTAGCCGGTGAAGACTTCGATCTCACCGTTGTCCATCTGCACGGGACACGACACGGTGATCTGACGTTTCGGCCGCGTCAGGATGCGCCAGATGCCCGGCTCGAGATTGAGGATGCGTGCGGCTCCATCGAACTCCTGGAGCATCGCATCAAAGATGGTCCCGTCTCCGGCCATGGTTCCTCGTATGGCGCCGAAGTGGCGCGTCGATGAGGCGGCAAACGTCTCACCGTACTTCCGCGTCCGCTGCGAAGTCAAGCGGCCGTGGCTGTCAAGTCGCCTCTTTCCAATGGGTTAGTGAGAGCCGCGTCCGCCTCTCGCTATAATGGCGCCATGCGCGGCAGTTCCATCGACGACCCTGCGTTCACCACGGTGTCCGGCCGCACAGTAGACGTGTTCTACACGCCGGACGATCTGGCCGACACTGAATACGGCCGGGACATCGCGAATCCTGGTGAGTTCCCCTACACGCGCGGCATCCATCCGCTCGGCTACCGCGGCAAGCAGTGGACCATGCGCCAGTTCGCGGGCTTCGGCACGCCGGAGGACACCAACGCCCGGTACCGCGAGCTGCTCTCTGCCGGCGGCACGGGACTCAGCGTCGCGTTCGACCTGCCGACGCTGATGGGCCGGGATCCAGACGACGAGCTGTCGCTCGGAGAGGTGGGGAAGTGCGGTGTCAGCGTCGCGTCGCTCGCCGACATGGAGGCGCTCTTCAGCGGCATCCCTCTTGGCGAGTTGACGACGTCGATGACGATCAACTCGCCGGCGGCGATGATCTTCGCGATGTATCTCGTCGTCGCCGAGCAGCAGGGCGCGAGCTGGCAGACGCTCTCGGGGACGATTCAGAACGACATCCTGAAAGAGTTCATCGCGCAGAAAGAGTTCATCTATCCTCCGCGAGAGTCGATGCGTCTCGTGACGGACGTCTTCGGCTTCTGCGCGGATCACGTGCCGCGCTGGAACACCATTTCAGTGAGCGGCTATCACATCCGTGAGGCGGGATCGACCGCGGCGCAGGAACTGGCGTTCACGCTCCGCGACGGCATCGAGTACGTGCAGTGGGCCATCGACGCCGGGTTGGATGTCGATCGCTTCGCTCCGCGCATCTCGTTCTTCTTCAACGCGCACAACGACTTCTTCGAGGAAGTGGCCAAGTACCGGGCGGCCCGGAAGATCTGGGCCCACGTCATGCGCGACCGCTTCAAGGCCCGCGACGAGCGCTCGTGGAAGCTCCGCTTCCACACCCAGACGGCCGGCGTCTCGCTGACCGCACAGCAGCCCTACAACAACGTCGTCCGCACCGCCATTCAAGCGCTCGCGGCGGTGATGGGAGGGACGAACTCGCTGCACACCAACTCGCTCGACGAAGCGCTGGCGCTTCCGACTGCGGAAGCGGCGACACTGGCGCTCCGCACGCAGCAGATCATCGCGAACGAGAGCGGCGTCGCGAACGTCGCGGATCCGCTCGGCGGCTCGTATCTCGTCGAAGCGCTCACGCGCGATCTCGAGCGCGAGGCGTATCAATACTTCGACACCATCGATCAGATGGGTGGGATGGTGGCTGCCATCGAGCGCGGCTACCCGCAGCGCGAAATCGCAGACAGCGCGTACCGCTATCTGGAAGCCGTCGAACGCGGCGACAAGACGATTGTCGGCGTGAGCAAGTACGCGACCAGCGACGAGCAGCGGATCCCGACTTTGTATATCGACGAGTCGAGCGCGGACCGCCAGATCGCACGGCTCCAGGCCCTGCGCCGCGACCGGAGTGGAGAGGCCGTCACACGTGCCCTCGACTCGCTCAAGCGCGTCGCCTCGACCACGAAGACGAATCCGAACACGAATACGACGCCGACTGTGGCCCCTCCGTCTCGCCCCAACCTGATGCCACATATCCTCGACGCGGTGCGGGCGTACGCCACAATCGGCGAGATGTGCGACGCGCTTCGCGACGTCTGGGGCGAGTGGGAAGAGACACCGAGCATCTGAATGAGCCGCCGCATCCGCGTCGTCATTGCCAAGCCGGGCCTCGACGGCCACGACCGAGGGGCAAAGGTCATCGCCCGCGCGTTGCGCGACGCGGGGATGGAAGTGGTCTACACAGGGCTGCGGCAAACACCTGAGCAGATCGTGAGCGCCGCACTGCAGGAAGATGCGGATGTCATCGGCTTGTCCATTCTCTCGGGGGCGCACAAGCCAATCTGCGCGCGGATCATGGAGCTGTTGCGCGACCGGCAGTTGAGTGACGTCCTCGTCGTCGTCGGCGGCATCGTGCCGGACACCGACCTGCCGTTTCTCCAGGAACTCGGCATCCGCGGCATCTTCCCTCCGGGCACTCGAACGGACGCGATCGCGTCATTCATCACGGCGAACGTGCGCAGCCGGCAGGAGACGTGAGCAACGCGGCGCAGACGTGCGCCGCGCTCGAGCCAGCCGCTTCGAAGGGGTTTCACAATCTCCGCGCACGACCGACGGATTTCGCACGCTGCCTCGACCTCGCGCCAGTTCCCGTGCAGATTCGACGTTGTGCGGCCAGAATCGGCAATTGACAGTGCTTTTCTTCCCGCTTACGCTCAGCCGAGCATGTCTCATACGCTCCTGCTCGCCGATGACAGCGTCACGATCCAGCGGGTCATCGAACTGACCTTCGCTGACGAAGACGTGACGGTGGTCGCCGTCGGCGACGGGAACCAGGCCGTGGCGCGGCTCGACGCGACACCGCCCGACATCGTGCTGGCGGATGTGGACATGCCCGGTCGCGATGGCTATGCGGTGGCGCGGCACGTCCGCGACACGCCGGCGTTGTCGCGGATTCCTGTGCTGCTGCTGACGGGAGCGTTCGATCCCGTTGACGATGCAGCCGTCAATGCGTGTGGAGCTGCCGGTGTGTTAATCAAACCCTTCGAACCACAGCATGTGATCGCCCGGGTCCGCGAGTTGCTCCAGAACGGAGCGTCCAAGCTGGCTGCTCCTGCGCCGGCTGCCGCCGCAGCGCCCGCGTCTGTCGAACCGGCACCCGCTGCCGAATCAGCACCCGCTGCGGAACCGGCACCCGTCTCCACGACCACGTCCACGCCTCCGGCCACAGCCGCGTCATCGTCGCCGCCGACCGTAGAGATTCGCGTTCCGCCGGCGTCGTCGGCCGCCACCGTCGAAGACTACTTTCAGCGTTTAGACAGAGCATTTGCCGATCTCGACGTGCCGCTGCAGCCTGCCGACCCGTTTGCGGGATTAGCGGCGCCTCCGCCACCGGCCCCCCAGAAATCGCTGCAGGATACGGGACGCTTCGTGCCGGCGCAGCTCGCCGCGGCCGCGAAAGCCGAAGCGGCTGGCGCGGGGACGCCCGCCGCCACCAAGGCTGGCGCGGCCGGCCTGAGCATGGCGGATGCGTTTGGTGCGCTGCTCGGAATGGAGCACGGGCAGCCGGCCCCGACCCTTCCACAGCCGGCGCCCGTGTTCAGCGAAGAGCTGGTCGAACAGGTCGCTCGAAAGGTGAACGCGGAGATCTCCGAACGCCTCATCCGCGAGATCGCGCCGGCCATCGTGTCGGAAGTCGCCGAGCGTATCGTGCGAGAAGAGATCGAACGCATCAAGCAAACCGTGCTCCGCGGATCGCACTGAACGGGATCCGTCCGCAGCACGCCGGCGCGCGATCCTCCGTGATCGCTGTCCTTGCGCCTCCGCCGTCGCTCCCAGTACCATCGTCGGTTATGACCCAGCCCGAGAATCCTGCCGGATCGATCCGCCTGCCCGAGAAGCCAGCACTCGAGGGCCTCGAAGACAAGTGGATGGCGCGCTGGGAAGCCGAGGGCGTGTATCGCTTCGACCGATCGCGTGCTCGCTCCGAGATCTACTCGATCGACACGCCACCGCCTACCGTGAGCGGGTCGCTCCATGTGGGCCACGTCTTCTCCTACACGCATACGGATTGCGTCGCGCGATTCCACCGGATGCGGGGCCGCGAAGTGTTCTATCCGATGGGGTGGGACGACAACGGCCTTCCGACCGAACGACGGGTCCAGAACTACTACGGTGTCAGATGCGATCCGTCGCTGCCCTTCGACGCCTCGTTCCAGCCGCCGGACAAACCTGGCAAGTCGCCGATTCCCGTGTCGCGGCCGAACTTCATTGCGCTTTGCGAGCAGTTGACTGGCGAAGACGAGAAGGCCTTCGAAGCCCTCTGGAAGCATCTCGGGCTCTCCGTCGACTGGTCGATGACCTACAGCACGGTAGGCCGCTACGCGCAGCGCGTATCACAGCAGGCATTCCTCCGGCTGTTGGCGAAGGGGATCGCGTATCAGCTCGAGGCACCGACGCTCTGGGACATCGACTTCCGCACTGCTGTCGCACAGGCCGAGCTCGAGGACCGCGAGGTGCCGGCCGCGTACCACCGCGTGCGCTTCGCACGGCCGGATGGCGCATTCGTCGAGATCGATACGACGCGCCCTGAATTGATTCCGGCATGCGTCGCGCTGGTCGCGCATCCGGACGACGAGCGGTACAAGCCGCTCTTCGGGACCGAGGTGACGACGCCGCTCTTCCAGGTCAAGGTCCCGATTCGTCCGCATGCGTTGGCCAATCCCGAGAAGGGCACTGGCATCGCGATGATCTGCACGTTCGGCGATCTGACCGACGTGATCTGGTGGCGTGAGTTGTCGCTGCCGGTGCGCGCCGTCATCCTGTCAGATGGCCGGTTCCGCCCCGTCACTTGGGGAGACCCGGGTTGGGAGTCGAAGGATGCCTCGAGCGCCCAGGTTGCGTACGATCAGCTTGCAGGACTGCCAGCCGCGAAGGCGCGGACGCGTATCGTGGAGCAACTCGCGGCGAGCGGCGATCTCATCGGCGAGCCGCGGCCGATCACCCATCCCGTCAAGTTCTACGAGAAGGGCGATCGACCGCTCGAGATCGTCACGAGCCGCCAGTGGTTTCT
>JBKPMA010000286.1:0-15235 GCA_046731935.1 Acidobacteriota bacterium | reverse complement strand
CCTCGCACGCCTGACGGAAGTCGAAGAGGCTCTGCGTACGTCCGAAGCGCGCGAGCGCCAGGTGGCGGAACAGCACGAAAACGACGGCGCCGCGTTCCGCCTCGCGCTGCAGCAGGCACAAGACGATCACGTCCATCAGATCGAAGAGCTCCGAAAGGCCGTCACCGCGCTCGAAGAGACGCTGGCCGCAGCAAAGACCCGTGAAGAGGAGCTGGCCGCCACACACTCTCATGACGAAGCCGAGTGGCGCCGCGCGTTAGACGACGCGATCGCAACGCACCAGAAGGATGCGGCCGAGCTGAGAGCCGCGATCGACAGTCTCGAGAGGTCCCTTGCCGAGGGCCAGCAGCGGGAGCTGCACATCGCGTCGACGCATCAGGCCACGCAAGCCGAATGGCAGCGGCAGGCGGAGCAGGCCGCTGCGGCGCACGAGCGCCAGGCGGAGGAGCTCAAAGCCGCGATTGCGGGCCTCGAGACATCGGTCAGCGCGCTGACCCAGGAGCTCGAAGCGGCCGTCGCGGATCGCAATGCGCTGCTCAACGAGCACAAGGAGGCGCTCAACAACCTCGACGCGCTCGCCCGCGAACGTGACGCGGCCTTGGCGGCGCACGAAGAGATCAAGCGCACGCTCTCCGCCGACCACGATCGCGCCCGCGCCGAATGGGAGAACGAGCACCAGCAGGCCCGTACGCAGTGGGAGGGCGAGCATCAGCAGCTTCAAGTCAAGTGGGCCGCCGAGCACGCTGAAGCGCAGGCCAAATGGAACGCCGAGCAGGACGTCTTCACGAAGCATCGCGCTGAGCTCGAGGAACGGCTGCAGGCACTCGAGCAGCAGCTCGAGCTCATCGCCGCCGAACGGACGGTCCAGGCCGCGGCGGCCGAGAAGCAGCGCACAGAGTTCACTGCGGCGATCGGACAGCTCGAATCGACCGTCGGCTCGCTCTCGACGGAACGCGACGAATTGAACAATCAGCTGATGATGGTCGGCCACGAGCGGCTGGCGTGGTCCGCTCGGCTCGACCACGCGGAGCGCCTCGCACGCGCCGGCCGCCTGTCACTCTCGTTCGCCGACGACATCGAAACGGCTCTCGAAGGCGTTGCGGAATACGGCCGACGGCTCATGGGCGACGTAGGCCAGGCGCCGTACCGCGCGAGCCTCGAGCAGATGCTGGCTGCCGCGACCGCGGCGCAGGCTCTCGCACGTCAGCTGCGCCACGATGCGCGAACGGTGGAAGTCGATCCGCTGGAGATCTCTCCCGTCGTCCTCAAGCTCGAACGGACGCTCGCGGGTCTGCTCAGCCCAGACATCACGCTGAGCGTCCTCGCCGGCGCCGAAGGGGCTCGGGTCGGGCTCACGTCGCAGCAGGTCGAACAGGTTGCGCTCACCTTGGCCGCCAATCGGCGCGCGACGATGGTCAATGGTGGACAGGTGACCTTCGAGCTCGCAGAGGTCGACATCGACGAGGCCTGCGCGCGCGAACGGATGGCGTCACCGGGACCGTACGTCCTGCTGGCCGTGCACGCGAGCGGCCCAGGTGTCGACCGGGACATCGCGCCGCAGCTGTTCGGGATCCCCGCGAACGAAGAGACGTGGCAGTCGGCCGGTCCCGGCATGTCCGGCCTCTTCGACATGGTCAACGAATGGGGCGGATATCTGTGGGCCGCACAGGAAGGCCCTGACGCGCTTGCGTTTGAAGTCTATCTTCCACGTGTCACCGCCGACCGTGACGCGACGCCCCGCGGAGCGCGGAAGCGATGAGCAAAGAGGCCGCACCGGTTCAGGCCGACACGCCGATCGATCCCAGATTTCCGGCGACGGCAGTGCCCAGCATCAAAGCCGTAAAGCTGTCGCCCGGCGACACGGTGGAACTCGTCAACATCTCGCGGAGCGGCGTGCTCGTCGAAGGGCGGACGCGATTCGTTCCCGGCACGCGCGTCACCGTCCTCTTCGACGGCGGCTTCGTGCCGGCCCAGATGAAGGGCAAGATCGTCCGCTGCCAGGTGTCGTCGATCAACGGCGGCGCGCTGCGGTACCAATCCGGTATTCAGTTCGAGAAGCGGCTCGACAGCAACCCCGGCGAAATGGCGGTCGCGCTGCCCGTGCTGCCGCACCCGCCCGGTGCCCTCAGCGGCGTCCAGCCGGCCGGCGCCGGATCCGCTGCGGCGGCCCCTCCCCCGCGCCGCGTCGTCAATCGCTGGTAATCAGGAGACCAGGCCGGGGTGCATTGACGCATCCTGCATGACCCAGGCCTACATCAGAGTGATTGTGGGGGCGGGGTGACCCCGGCCCTACCTCAGAGCGATTGTGGGGGCGGGGTGACCCCGGCCCTACATCAGAGCGATTGTGGGGGCGGGGTCATTCTCAACGTCCTCAAATGCACCCCGCCCAACCCTGAGCGTCAGCTCGAATACCGATCGTTGAACCACGGCTCCGCCGTGTCAGAGTAGCCGCGCTCTTCCCAGAACCCGCGCGTGTTCTCGGCCAGGAAATCGATCCGCCGGATCCACTTCGTGCCTTTCCACGCATAGAGCTTCGGCGTGATCATCCGGCAGGGACCGCCGTGCTCGCGCGGCAGCGGGGCGCCCTCCCAGGTGTGCACGAGCAACACGTCGTCTCCGACAGCGCGCGCGAGGGGGAGGTTGGTCGTATAGGGAATGCGGGTGCCCGGCGCGTGATCGTATCCAGTGCACAGGACGAATCGCGGGTCCATCGTGGGAACGGCGAACTCGGCGAGCGTCCTGAAGCGGACGCCGCGCCAGTGATTCTCGAAGCGGCTCCATGTAGTCACGCAATGGAAGTCGCTCACATCGTCCACCTGCGGGAGCGCGAGAAATTGCTCCCAGGTGAACGTCAGCGGATTCTCGACGAGGCCCCCGACCTCGAGCGTCCAGTCGCTCGTCTTGATCGCAGGCACGTCTCCGAGGTCCAGCACCGGCCAGTTGCGAACCTGGTGTTGGCCCACGGGCAGGCGCGGCATGCCGTCTCGATTGGGCGGCCCGGACCCGGCAGGCGTCAGACCTTCGAAGCGGACGTCCACGGCGTCGCGGTGCAGCGCGCGCTGCCGCTCGATGTACTTCAACCGCTTGTCGACGAGTGATTCGGACATGTCAGGCTACAGGCCTTGCGCCTAGATGGATCTCCGGCCCACGGCCACCTGCGCGGGTCTCAGCACTTCGTCACCGATCTGGTAACCGCGCCGGACCACGCCAGCCACGCGATCCTCTTGCTCGGATGACTCGACAGGCACGAGAGCGACGGCTTCGTGCACGGCAGGATCGAATGGCTCGCCGACCGCCGCGATCGCGCGGACGCCGTAGCCTTCGAGCTTCGACACGAACTGGTCACGAACCATTCGCACGCCCTGGAGCAGTGATCCGGCATCGGTGCGGCTCTCGGCAGCTTCGAGAGCACGGTCGAGGTTGTCGATCACGTCGAGGAGATCGACAAGCAGCGTCCGGCGTCCGCGCTCGACTTCGCGCGCGACCTCGCGGCGCCCGCGCGCACGTGCCTGATCGAATTCAGCGGTGGCAGTCTTGAATTGTTCGACGTACCCTTGAAGCATGCGGTCTTTTTCCGCCAGGCGCGCTTCAAGCTCTTCGACGTACGTGGGCTTGGACTGCGCGCTTTCGGCGCTGTCGCCCGCATCAGCCTCGCTTCGCGCCCACCAGCGTCGATCGACCACCTTGACCGTCGGTGCCGACTCTCCTGTGGACGTCGAGCGTTCGTTGTCCTGCTGCCGAGACTCCATGATCACAGGATATCAGCAGCGCTAACACTGGCACGAATCGTGGTTAACTGCGAATAGACCATGCCGCTCGGCGACGACCCGCTCTGGTTCAAAGACGCGATCATCTACGAAGCCCACGTCAAATCGTTCTTCGACAGCAACGACGATGGGATTGGTGACTTCAACGGGCTGACGAGTAAGCTCGACTACCTGCAGGATCTCGGCATCACGTGCCTCTGGCTGCTGCCGTTCTTCCCGTCGCCGCTCAAAGACGACGGCTACGACATCTCGGATTACCGGAACATTCATCCGAGCTACGGCTCACTGGCCGACTTCAAAGCCTTTGTCGCCGCCGCGCACCAGCGCGGGATCCACGTGCTGATCGAGCTCGTGGTGAATCACACGTCCGACCAGCATCCCTGGTTTCAGGCCGCGCGTCGCGCTCCTCGCGGATCACGCCTCCGCAACTTCTACGTGTGGAGTGACACCGACAAAGCGTTTCCCGAAACGCGGATCATCTTCACCGACAGCGAACCCTCGAACTGGACGTACGACGCGGTCGCGGGTCAGTACTACTGGCATCGCTTCTTCTCGCACCAGCCCGATCTCAACCACAACAACCCCGAGGTGGTGGACGCGGTCATCGAGATCATGACGTTCTGGCTCGAGGCGGGTGTGGATGCCCTGCGCCTCGATGCCGTGCCGTATTTGTGTGTGCGCGAGGGCACGAGCAACGAAAACCTGCCCGAGACGCACGAGGTGCTCAAACAGATCCGCCGCACGATCGATCAGCGCTTCCCGCACGCGATGCTGCTCGGCGAAGCGAACCAGTGGCCGGCCGATGTGCGCCCCTACTTCGGGGAAGGCGACGAGTGCCACATGGCTTTCCACTTCCCGCTCATGCCGCGGATCTTCATGGCCGTGCGGCAGGAGGACCGCCATCCGATCACCGACATCCTGCGGCAGACGCCGGAAATCCCACAGAACTGCCAATGGGCGCTCTTCCTGCGTAATCACGACGAGTTGACGCTCGAAATGGTCACCGACGAAGAGCGCGACTACATGTACCAGGCGTACGCGACGGACCCGCTGATGCGCCTGAATGTCGGCATCCGCCGGCGGCTCGCGCCGCTGCTCGAAAACAGCCGGCGACGTGTCGAGCTGTTGAACGTGCTGCTCTTCACGCTGCCGGGCACGCCTGTCGTCTACTACGGCGACGAGCTGATGATGGGCGACAACATCTATCTGGGCGACCGGAACGGTGTGCGAACGCCGATGCAGTGGAGCGGCGATCGGAACGCCGGCTTCTCGAGAGCGGATCCGGCGCGACTCTATGCCCCGCCGATCATGGATCCCGTGTACGGGTTCCAGGCCATCAACGTGGAGGCGCAGCAGCGATACCCGTTCTCGACCTTGAACTGGATGAAGCGGCTGATTGGGCTCCGCAAGCGCCATCCGGTTCTGGGCCGCGGCGGCATCGAGTTCGTGGCGTGTTCGAACAGAAAGGTGCTCGCGTACCTCCGTCGCGACGGCCAGGACACGCTGCTCGTCGTGTGCAATCTTTCGCGCAATCCGCAACCGGCCTCGCTCGACCTGTCCGCGCTGAGCGGACTCGTCGCGGTTGAACTCCTGGGAGAGACGGAGTTCCCGCGCATCGGCGGCAGCGACTACTTCCTGACGCTCGGCCCGTATGGGTACCTCGTGTTCCGCATCCAGCAATCGGTAGCGCCAGTGCGCGCCAGGCCGGTGCCGGAGCCCGTGCCCGACACAGTGGATCTCGTTCCCGCGCTCCTGGCCGGCACGGCGTGGCAGACGTTGCTCGACGGTGCGGTGCGATCGTTCATCGAGCGCGACGTGCTCGTGCCCTACTTGCGGCGCCAGCTGTGGATGTCGTCGCGGGCCGACGAGGTCGCCTCGGCCCGCTTCGTCGACTGGGCCATGATGCAGGACGGCGTGCATCCGGCCTTTCTCACGATCGTGAACACCACAGCGGGCGATGGCTCGAGCGTGCAGTCGCTCCTGCCGCTGGCCACGACCGCGTCCGATTCAGGCGACCGGACACCGGCCGCCGTGCTGGCGCAGATCACGGGTGCCCGGAAGGGCCTGATGATCGACGCGACCGCGGACGATGGCGCGAGCAGGCGGATGGTGGATTTGATCGCGGAGGAGCGTCGTATCGCCGGACACACCGGCACGTTCAGGGGTCTCCGGGCGCCTTCGTACATCCCGGACGAGCCCGGGAAGCTCGCGCCGATCACTCGCCCGGGACGGACCCCTCGCCATACGTCAGTGCACTTCGGCACGCGCAAAGCGCTGCGCGTGTTTCGCGAGCTGGTGCCTGGCGTGCACCCCGAAATCGAGACCGCGAGCTATCTGGCGTCCCGCGACTATCGGCGAGTGCCACCACTTGCGGGGTGGCTCGACTACGAGAGTGGCGGCGGTCTGCCGACGACCGTCGCCGTACTCGAAGGGCTCGTCCGGAATCAGGGCGATGTGTGGAGCTTCGCGCTCGACGAGCTCGGCCGGTACTTCGAAAGCGTCGCGGCCGGAGGACAGCAGCCGGATGGCGAGCTGCTGGCGCCGTCCCGCATGGCGTGGGCCGGGAGCGATGCGCCCTCCGCGGTCACCGACCTGCTCGGACTTCCGCTCTCGGCGGCGGTGCTGCTCGGCCGGCGTACCGCGGAGCTGCATCGAGTGCTCGCCGCATCCGCCGATGATCCCGCGTTTGGTTCGGAGCCGCTCACACACGCGGCACTCGTCGACGCGATCGTCAGCACGCGGCAGTCGGCCGAGCGGACGCGCGCGGCGTTGGACAGTGCGCGCGATCAGCTGGACGATCGGCTTCGCACCCGGACCGATCTCTTCCTGGAGCAGTTCCTGCCCCGCCTGGAGGATCACGCGGCGTTGATCGAGACGCTGGAATCGGCCGGCGCCCGGATTCGCGTCCACGGCGATCTCCATCTCGCGCACGTGCTCTGGGTGGAACAGGACTTCGTCTTCGTGGCCACCGGCACGGATCCACGGCTGCCCTGGTCCGACCGGCGGACGAAACGCTCTCCGCTGGTGGATGTCGCGACGCTGGTGCGCTCGTTCGGCTACGCGGCGGCAGTCGGCCTGCTCGCGATCGTGAAGCAGCAACCCGCCAACGCCACGCTGCTGACCGCATGGGCGGGCGTGTGGGGCGGATGGATGGGCGCCGGATTCCTGCGCGGCTACCGGGCGGAAATGGCCGGCACCGAACTGGTCCCCGACCAGGCGGATCGCTTTGCCGTGCTCCTGCAGTGGTATCTGATCGACCGGGCCCTCGACGAGTTGCGGCAGGAAGCCTCCCATCGTCGCGAGTGGATGGATATCCCCCTGGCGGCGCTCGAACAGCTCCTGTCATAGCGCCGTCGCACGCCTACCACACGATAGACGTCGGACCAATTTCGATTCCTGCATCGCTGCTTGCTACAATAGGCGGTGCCGCGTGCAGGGGATCGCACCAGGCGTAGCTAGCAAGGAGCATTGAGTAGGAAATGGCAAAGCGTACTATCAGCAAGTCCGACGAAGATCAGACGACCCCGACCCGCCGCCGCAAGGTCAATGGAGACGCGGCAGCGGCCGACCTGGCCCCGAAGACGCCTCGCACGCGCAAGAAGGCCGACGCAGCTCCGGTTGTGAGCGCTTCCGCGGAAAAGATCCCGGCTGCGCCCGCGCCCGTGGCGGCGAGCTCGCCGGTGCAGGTTTCGCACGAGCAGATTGCGACGCGCGCGTACCACCTCTATCTGGCACGTGGTGGGCGCGGCGGCGATCAGTTCCAGGATTGGCTGATTGCGGAGCGCGAGCTGCGTGACAGTCTCGTCGGCGCCTCTCGGTAGTTACCGGGGTTTCCGCGCGAGCTGCTGAGGCTCATCCCCCTGGACGCGTGCGGCACACGCCGCCCGCCTGGTGACGGTTTTTCGTCTGCGACGGTGAGACACCGATCGGCGGGACCCGGGGGAAGTGTGTCGGGACTACAGGCTATAGGCTACGGGCTATAGGCTGCAGGCTGCGACACAGTAACGGTCTATTTCACCCGGGCAACGAAGCCGCCTCGCGCTTGCAGGTCTACGGTCAGCGTGCCCCCTGCCGCGACGGTCTTCGTCGCGCTCGTGAGGGCGCGCGGGCCGCTGCCATCCACGATCATCGCGAGTGAATGGGCGCTCGCGCCGAGGGCGGCGAGGCTGACGGTCAGTGTCTGCGGCGTGTCGGTCCCGCTGATCCCCGCGATGTACCAGTCCTGCCCCTTGCGGCGGGCCACGACGACCAGCTTGCCCGGCTCGCCTGCCAGCAGCTTCGACTCGTCCCACGCTGCAGGAACGGCCTTCAAGAACGCAATCGCATCCGCCGGCAGCGCACGATAGGCCTCCACGCTGTCCGCGTAGTGCTGCAGGCCCGACTCGAAGACCACTGACAGCGCGAGCTCGTGACCGAACGTCGTCAGGTGCGGATTCCGGCTGTCGCCGAACGTGACGGGCGTGTAATCCATCGAGCCCACGACGTTTCGCGTAAACGCGAGCACGGTGTTGTGCCACGCGGCAGCGGCAGGATATTTCGGATTGAACTTGTACTGTTCCGCGCCCTGGACGGCTTCCATCGACATGAGATGCGGGAAGGTACGCTCCCAGCCCCGTGGCAGCGTGCAGCCATGGAAGTCCACCATCAGGTGATAGTCGGCGGCATCGCGCAGCGTGTCGAGATACTGCGCGATTCGATCCTGCTTGTCGCTCTGCCAGAAATCGATCTTCACACCCTTGATGCCCCAGTCGCGAAGCATCGCGAATTCCTTCCGCCGGACCTCACGAAGGTGCATGCGGTCGCGCGGCTGCTCGGTCACGACGTTGTGCGGACCTCCCGAGTTGTACCAGAGCAACAGCCCGACGTGTTTCTCGCGGGCGTGCGCGCGGATGCGATCGAGCGCCGCAGCATCCATCAGATTCCAGTTCGCATCGATGAGCGAGTACTCCCACCCCATCTCCGCGGAGAAATCGGTGAAGCGGTTGAGAGCGGCTTCGTCCTTCGGGCTGTTGTCATCGGACCACCAGCTCCATGCGGCGCGGCCGGGCGCCACCCAGGCGGTATCCGCGATAACTGATGGCGACGCGAGCTCGTCGACGAGCGTGGATTCGAAGATGCCCGCCGGCGTGCGGCTCGCGATGACCACACGCCACGGCAGCGTCCACGGCAAGGAAGATGAGGGCTCGGCTGCGCCGACGTTCTGCCCCTCGGCCTGATCGGGGAGCCGCAGTACATAGCGGCCGCCAGGCGCGTCGGCCGCAAGGTGCGATGCGGCATAGTGCTCCGTGAGATCCGATTCGGTCACGAGGATCCAGGCGCGCCCGCCGACGCTGAACAGCGCCGGCAAGTCCCAACCCGCCGCAATCGGCGATGTCGTTCCGGCCGGATCGCTGACGTATAACTCCTCGTACGCTGGCGTGTACTGGCCTGGTATGGATCGTGGGGCGATCCAGCCGCTCGCCCCTGCAGGCACGACGAACCCCGTGCGCTCCTCGCGCACGGTGCGCACGGCCGCGTTCGTATCCGGAAAGACATACCGGAACGCCGCTCCATCGTCGGTCACGCGGACGACCAGGTCGAGCGGAGCCCGATTGGCAGCCGCAAACGAGAAGACGACTTCACTGGCGCGGTACTGCACGGCGCTCCGCTTGCCGTGCTGTGGCGTGAACGACTCTTCTATGCGACTGACGGGCGTCTTCTTGGTGAATGTCAGCCCGCTCACGAACGCCTGGTCATCGCGCACGATGCCGAGCGGCGACCAGTCCAGCACCTGCAGCCGATCGCCCGACGCGCCGAGCCCGACGCGGTAGGAGAGCGTCCCGCCGTCCAGCCGAAGCTCGTAAGCCACCTGGCTGTTGGGTGACTGCACGGTCCACGTCTGGGCGGCAGCCGTGAAGGGGGCGGCCACGCAGATGCAGAGGGCGGCGATGACGGTGCTCGCAGAGTTCGTCGACATGGCCCGAATGATATCCTCCGCCTGATGCCATCGCCACGGCAATGGCGCGCGGCTGCCGCCGCGCTGCGTCCGATGCTCGCGACGCTCGCCGATCACGCCCTCGATGATCGCGAGTACGTGTACGAACCGAAATACGACGGGATCCGCGCGCTGGCGGCACTCGAGCCTGGGGCGAACGGCCCGTCGGTCCTGCTGCTGTCGAGGCTCGGGAACGAGAAGTCTGCGCAGTTCCCCGAGATCGTGCGCGGGCTGAAGGAGCGCTTCAGACGCCGCACGGGTCCTCTCGTTCTCGACGGCGAGATCGTCGCGCTGGACGAGAACGACGCTCCGACGAGCTTCCAGCACCTGCAGGGACGGATCCATGACCTGTCGGGCACCGGCGACGCGCCCGTCGCGTTCATCCTGTTCGACCTGCTTCGTGACGGCGACGAGGACTTGCGCGATCTGCCGCTGTCGGAGCGCCGCGAGCGGCTGACAAAGCTCCTTGGACGAAGCACCTCGTCGCGGCTTCGACTTAGCGAGCAGGCGCACGGCGACGGCCGCGCCCTCTGGCAGCAGGCGATGTCGCAGGGGTGGGAGGGGCTGATTGCCAAGCGCACTTCCTCGCCGTACCGGACCGGCAAGCGATCGCCCGACTGGATCAAGCTGAAGCTCGTCGCCGAGCAGGAGTTCGTCATCGGCGGCTGGACCGAAGCGCGCGGCACGCGCGCGTACTTCGGCGCGCTGCTGCTCGGCGTCTACGAGCGCAGCGGATCGCTCACGTATGTCGGCCACGCCGGCACGGGGTTCAACGAACGCGAGCTCAAGAAGGTGTCTTCGCTGCTGAAGCCGCTGGAGACGGCGACGTGCCCCTTCAGCGAGCGGCCGCGCACCAACGAGCGCGCGCACTGGGTCAGACCGACCCTCGTGGCCCAGGTGAAATTCACGGAATGGACCGACGATGCCAAATTGCGGCATCCGACGTATCTTGGCCTGCGTGACGATATCGATCCGGCGTCGGTGCGCAGGGAGCCCGCCTCGATGATGAAGCGGCGGTCGGCCATCGGGAAGCCTGCGCCGTCTCCAAAGTCCGCGGGCATCACGAAGTCCGGGGCCAAGCGCCCAGCGGCGGTCGGCGGAAATCTGCAGGAGTTGATCGACCTCCTGCAGGACCTCGAAGACCGGCGGAAGGACGGGCACCTCGTACTGCCCGACGGCCACCAGCTCAAGATCAGCAATCTTCAGAAGGTGTTCTGGCCCGGGGCGCGCGTGACCAAGGGGGACCTGCTGCGGTACTACCTGCGCGTCGCACCCTACATACTGCCCGTCGTCGCCGATCGGCCGCTGGTCATGAAGCGGTTCCCGAATGGCATTACGGGCCCGACGTTCTATCAGCAGCGCGCGCCAGAACAGGTGCCGCCCGGCGTGCGCATCGAAGTGCTGCAGGAAGACGACGTGCCCAGCCGGCTCGTGGGCGGATCGCTGACGACGCTGCTCTACATGGCGCAGCTGGCGGTCATCTCGCAGGACCCGTGGTTCTCGCGCGTGCAGTCGCCGACCTTCGCGGATTTCGTGGCGATCGATCTGGATCCGCCAGAGGATGTGCCGTTCGCGCAGGTGCTGGATGTCGCCCGTTGGGTGCGCGAAGAACTGGCGATGCTGGGCGCGCCATCGTTCCCGAAAACGTCCGGATCGGACGGCCTGCACGTGTTTCTGCCCATGCCGCCAGAGACGCCGTATGAAGCGGGCATGCTCTTCTGCCAGATCGTCGCGACCATGGTGGCGATGAAGCATCCGAAGCAGGCGACCGTGGAGCGCACCGTACGTGCGCGTCCCAAGGGGACCGTCTACGTGGACTATCTGCAGAACCTCGAAGGGAAGACACTCGCGTGCGCGTATAGCGCGCGCGCGAGCGAGTGGGCCGGCGCATCGACGCCAGTCACCTGGGACGAGATCGATGCGGGGTTCGACCGGCGCGATTTCACGATGCGGAACCTGCCGGATCGGATCGCGACGGTCGGCGATCTCTGGGCTGGCTTGCGAACATCGAAGCCGGTTGACCTGCGATCCGTCGAGCGCTACGCGGGCGGCGGTGCGGCAGCCAAACGCGGGCGAGGACGCGTCAAAAAACGCGGACGGTGATGCCGGTCTTCACGGCATAGCCGACACGGCGAGTCGTCGGCGGCAGATCGCGGATCGCTCCGCTCGATCGCCCCGTATCGGCAGGGTGCAGCGTGGGGCCTCCTGTGGCGTTCAACTGCCACCGGCGGCCGTGCGGCGCAATGTGTATCGAGGGACCGGCCAACACTCGCGCTCCGCCCTCCGCCTCGTCCGCTTCCCAGAAGCCCTCGACGTCTTCGGCGATGCCTTCGAGACCAATCGCGAACGATGGCGTAATCCGCACCGCCCAGCCGACGGATGTCATCAGATCGATCGCATCGCGCTCGGGATCGAACGGCTTCTGCAAGACGACGTTGCCATGGAGGCGCCACGTGGCGCTTTCGTGCGCCACCGTAGTCCGGACGAGGAGGACCATCGTGCCTTCGGCTTCGTGCAGCACACCGCCGCCCGCGGCAAGAGCAAGGCCCTTCCGCTGCGGATCGGTCAGCGAGACCAGCAGCTCGCCGGACTGTGCGCTCTGATAGGCGCTGCCTTCGGTGACCAATCCCACACGTCCGAGCAGCGTCAGCCGTCCCTGAGACGCGTGGACGCCGATGCGCTGTTCCGGCTGAATCGACTCGCTGCTCTGGAACATCTGCTCGCCGGCGCCGAGGTCGTAGTCGACGCGTAGCGCAGCACCCTCGGGCGCGGGCGTCGTGGCGACAGAGAGCAGAAACGGTCGATCTTGAGCGACGGCCCCTGTGGCGAATAGGAGCAACAGGATCGCGGTTGACGCAGAACGCATGACAACCTTGGGTGAGGGAGAGTGGCGCGCCCGGCAGGATTCGAACCTGCGGCCTTTGGCTCCGGAGGCCAACGCTCTATCCAGCTGAGCTACGGGCGCGAACGGGAGGACAGACGACTACACCAGAGGCCTTCAGGCTGCCGGGTGCGACGAACGCGCTTTGTGGCGCATGTGGCGCGCCCGGCAGGACTCGAACCTGCGACCTACGGATTCGAAGTCCGGCGCTCTATCCAACTGAGCTACGGGCGCACGAACGAAAAGCATACCACAGGGACTTTGGCGGCTGAATGCGACGAACAGCGCTGGTTTCGCGCGATTCGCGTGCTCTCTCCCCGGCTCATCTGACAGAATGGCCCAAGGTCTGCAGGACCTGCGTTCTGGAGGTGTTCCGCATGCGCGCGCTGTGTGGCTTCCTGCTGGGTCTCATCCTGCTCTTTCCTGCCGCGGCCACCGCACAACACAAGATCCCGCCCGTTCCCGACGACGCACAGAAGCCGGTCACACTTCGATCGGGAGTCAAAATCATCGACTTCAAGGTCGGATCGGGGATCCCTGCCGAAAAAGGGCGCATGGTGCGGATCGCGTTCATCGGCTGGGTCTCGAAGAGCCAACTGATGTTCGATTTCCGGGATCCGCCGAGTCCCCTCTCGTTCCACCTCGGAGAACCGGATCCCGCCGTCGTTGAAGGTTTGAATGAGGGCGTCGTGGGGATGCGTGTCGGAGGGAAACGGCGGATCATCGTGCCGGCACGCCTCGGGCACGGCTCACGCGGCACGAAATTGATACCGCCAAACGCCGAACTGACCTTTGACGTGGATCTGGTGAGCGTCTCGCGACCCGGCGTGTGAAATCGGCCGCGCTCAGTGCGCTCGATCGTCCGGGTTCGACTCGGTGCAGTGGCGGGTGGTGCCGCCCTGCGCAAAGGTCACGTCCCGGCCGTTGTTCCAGACCGACACGCCGTCCTTCTCGTAGTGCGCGCCGCTCGCGCTCTGTACCTGCGGCAGCGTCGTCGTGGTGTCGCGGTACGTGGCACGCGCCTCTCCGGTGACATACTCCACCGCCAGGGCCGAGGCATCGTCGCAGGTGTAGATATGCGCGTTGGCGGGCGGGGGCGCCAGTCTGGCCGCAGGCATCGTCTTGGGACCACACGACACGAGCGCGGCCGCCGACAGCAGGGCCAGCACCGCCAGGCCTCGTTTCCCTTTGCCGACACCGTGGATTGCACCGCTCGCTCGCATCGAGATCCCTCCCTCCACCCTATCGGTTCGACGGGCCGGGAACCTCAGTCTGCAGGCACTTCGTATCTGGCGCTTTGAAAAATCGCGCCGTCGGGCAGGCGAACGGCTGTCAGCACCCCGAACGCAATCGTGTCGATTCCGATAGACGACGTCAGGATCCGCGGACGCGGCCAGCCGGATTCGAGTATCGCGTTATTCCAGTGGCCGTAGACGACGATCTTCGATCCGCGATATCCCTGCGGAAACCCGTCGACGCCCCACCGCAGGGCACGCGCGGGCTGTTCATCCATCGGCATCGGTTCGAGATCGACCCCGCCGTGAACGCAAATGCAGTCCGCCGTTTCGTGATAGTCCGCAAGCTGATGAAAGAACGACCGGTGCGCCTCTGGCATGGCGTCGAAGAATACGTCGTACGGGAGCGGCGTCTTCTCTAGGTACAGTGCCAGTCGGGCATCAGCGATCCGGGCGATCAACGTCTCGGCAGCCGGCGCCGAATAACTGGTGATCGTGTCGAGCGGCTGCATCCCCAGCAGCCATGAGTGCCGGCGGAAATCTCCCCACGTGTCAAGCATCCATTCTTCGTGATTTCCACAGAGACAGATCACACCGGCAGGCGTCTCGGCGCGAAATCGCAGGATGCGATCGACGCAGCCTTTCACGTCGGGACCGCGATCGATGTAGTCGCCGAGAAAGACGACGTCGTCACCGGGTCGCGCCTCGGCCGCGATTTGCGTCAGGAGGTCGTCGAGAGGCGCGAGATTGCCGTGGATATCGCCAATCGCGATGGTCGCCACGGTGAGGATTATGCCGTAAGGCTAACGCTGCCACTCCTGAATACGCCGCCGGCGATCGGTCGATGACGTATCATCAACGCGATTCGAGCTCGCCCAGGAGTCCGTATGGTGATCCGACAGAGCAGGCGTGATTTCGTCCGCCGGTGCGCCTCGGCGGTTGGCGGCGCGACTCTCGCCCGTCGCGCGATGGCGGAGACGACACAGGCGGCCCCTGAGGGGGCGACTACGAATTGGGCCGGCAACTATACCTACAGCTCGAAGGTGACCGACGCGTCATCCCTGGACCAGGTGCAGGCATTCGTGCGCGGGCAGGTGCACTTGCGCGTCTTGGGCACGCGCCACTGCTTCAACAGGATCGCAGTCAGCACGTCGAGTCTGCTCTCGGTACGGCCGATGCACGATGTCGTCGCGCTCGACAGGGATGCGAAGACCGTGACCGTGCAGGCCGGCATGAGTTACGGGCAGCTGTGTCCGTGGCTGCACGAGCAGGGGTTCGCTCTCCACAACCTGGCGTCGCTGCCGCACATCTCCGTTGCCGGTGCGTGTGCGACCGCGACGCACGGATCCGGAGTCAAGAACGGCAACCTTGCCACCGC
>JBKPMA010000285.1:0-2471 GCA_046731935.1 Acidobacteriota bacterium | reverse complement strand
GGCGCGTGCGGGTGTGCGGCTGGAACGGATGTCTCGGTACTGCTCATGCGAGGGATGTAGGACTCAGGTTGCATCATGCACCTGTTCCATTAGATGTGACGGGCGATAATCGTGTGTTAACCCCGAGATAAGAGGTTGTTAAGTTTGGCTAAATGCGGCCTCGAGTGCTCATTTCTTTTTGGGCTTGGGAGGAAACTTCGCGAGAACGTCGCGCACGGCCTGCTCGAGCCGCTGTTTCCGCTGCTCTTGTGGCGCTTCCAGATCGAGCTCGGCCTGTGCAGCGCCCCGCCACACCACTGCCTTCTCTGACGGCGACACGATGTCGATGAGCAGCGTGCCGACGGGGAACGCACGCAGCGCCGTCGTCGAGCCCTCGAACGGCGGCAAGCCCCACTGCGGGATGCTCCCGACGAACTGCCCCATGTATTGCGATGACTGTCCGACAGTCACGAGCACGTAATAGTTGACGATCAGATCGGCCTTCTCGGACTTCGTGAAGCCTTTTTTCGAGAGCTCCTGTTCAACGAGCGGCACGATCACAGGATCGACACGCTGTCGCAGAGCTTCGGGGTCGGCATTGGCCGTCGTGGCCATTTTCACTTGCCCGGTGCCGTCCGGCGACCAGGTCCAGGCGTGCAGCCCGTCGAACGAGAACCGATCGTCCACCTGGGTCTTGATCTTGATCTTCTTGGCCGCGTCGAACGTCGTGCCGGCGGTCACCCAGACGGCCGCCACGAGCGCGCACAGCACCACCAATCGGTGCCTGCGGCCGAGGTCGTTACTTCGCATGTCAGTCCCTCTCGAATACGTGGCGATCGGCGGCCGGGCGGCGTGCTACGGCTTGCGGACCAGTCCCTGCTTCTGGAGTTGCTTGACGGTCTCCTTGACGAGGTCCGCAATCAACCGCTGCGCGTCTTTGGGGTTCTTGCTCTCGCTGACGCCGGCCCACAGCAGCCGGTCCTGAGGCACGCTGAAAATCAACGTCTCGATGCTGACGTAGGTGTTCTCGTCAACACTTCCGGGCGTGTAGATGCTTCCCCAGCCGTAGCCATAGTAGCCCCAGAGCGTGCCGTACGGGACGGAGGTAAACGTCGCCGGCGTGTATGACTGGACCTTCTTGGCATCCACGAGCCGCATCGCGACCGCGCCTTCGGCCTTCGCGCGTTCGAACCACCCGCGCGCCTTGTCCGCATTCGTCAGCTCTTCCTTCGGAATCAAGCGGTAGGCAGGCGTTCCCAGAACTCCCAGCGTCGTCAGTTCGCGCGCGAGCGCTTCTTCGCTCGACACCCTGAGGTTCACATCGTCACTGATGACGAGGGCGACGACTTTCTTTCCGCGAAAACTCGGGGGTTGTCCCTCCGGAGACTTCCATGTGGACGTGAATTTCACATCGGCCGCCGTCAGTGTCACTGCCGTGGCGGCGACCGCAAAGGCGACCAACCGGAGACGCATCGAATGGCTCCCCTCGTCGTCTGAATGGACGCGGTCCGTTCCGAACCGCATCGAGACAGCGTACTTGCATTCTCGCGGGTTTGTCGATGCGCCTCACGATCGGATGTGCGATGCTGGGGCTGGTTCAACTCGTCGGTGCCGGCGAGCCAACCGGGAGGGAACAACTCCCGGCCTGGATCAGGTGGACCATGCGTTGCGCGTTTGTCCTGGTGGCGGTGCTGCTTGCCACCGCCAGCTGCGGCTCGACTCCGTCGCTGCCAGCGGCTCCGTCCGACCTCGAATCAGGCGTGGTCGTCTACGAAAACGCGAACTATCAGGGCGAATCTGCGTATCTGGCGCAGAGTATTCCCGACCTGCGGGAATTCAATGGTCCCTGCGAGCACGACACCGGGACGAGCGACGCTCCAGCCACGACTTACGACTGGAACGACTGTATTTCGTCGATCCGGGTCGCCGCAGGCACGCACGCCATCGCGTACCGGGATCCCAGGTACCAGGGGCCGTCGATTGACCTGGGACCGGACGCACCGAACCTCCAACTGGCCCCTGGGTCGTGCAGCCACGAGGGACTGAACGACTGCATCTCATCGATCCGGATCGTGTCGGTCGGTCAGATGTGAGCTCGCGGCGACGGACCGCGGCGCCCGCAGCGGAACCATGGTTGTTGGCTTCCGCCGGCCTTCTTCTTGGTGTCCTGCCGGCATGGAGGCGATAATCAGCCCGAAACCGTTTCGCCTGCCTCCATTGATGAACTGCCCGAACTGCGAGGGGCGCGCGACCGTCACGAACGGTCAGTGCGCGGCGTGCAGTGCCGTCGTGCGCGCTGGCACCTCACATGATGCGTTGACATCGTTTGGTGATGTCGAGGCGCCTGCTGGTGCAGGTCCGCCTCCGCCGTCATTCCCCGGGACGGGATCGCGGTTCGACGACGCCACAGGATCCGGCACGTCCGAAGAGGCGCCCACCTCGATCGGCGGCCCTGCCACCGCGCATATGGTCATCACGATGCCGTTCATCGA
>JBKPMA010000284.1:0-2975 GCA_046731935.1 Acidobacteriota bacterium | reverse complement strand
TCACTGCTCCGGTGGTGCCATCCACGTGCTGGCCGGCGTGCACCGCGAGCGTTTCGACTCGCATGAGAACCCTACGGGGACTGGGGTCAGTGCTTGAGACTCACCATCACGCCGACGCCCTTGGGCACAACCATCGGCATCGCATAGAAATTGCGACCGTGCCAGGTAACCGAGCGTCCGATGATGATGCCGTCAGTCGCGCCAAAAACGACGTCGCTCGCGAAGTGCCTGTTGTCGTGCAATCGCGACATCGCGACGTAGGTGGCGACGAGATACGTGGGCACGGCGGCCTTCCAGCCGAGGTGCTGTTGCAGCACGGTCGCCGCGGCAAACGTCAGCGTCGCATGACCTGAAGGGAACGAGTAGCCGCTCGCCTGCGAGCCATCAGGCGCGATGGGCCGCTCGCGCCGGACCGTGTACTTGATGGCCTGCGTAATGCCTTCCGCGAGCACCGTGGCCTCGATCAAGTCCATCCCGATGTGCCGCACGCGCGGCTTGTCGCTGGCACGGCCGATGATGTAGGTCGTGATCGAGCCGCCCAGAATCAACGGCGTCGATCCCAGATACTTGCCCGGTTTGAAGAACGCATCCGCGAAGTCGGATCCGGCCAGCCGGTTGTTGATGTTGTCGTCCGCCGGATGAATGGCCAGCGCGCCCGCACTGCCGGCGGCCAGCCAGTACAGGCTGTTCTTCCGCGGCATGTGCTTCAGGTCGTCGCCAAGGTTATGGACGAGCGAGCTGAAGAAGCCGCGATCTGGTTTCTTTTCCTCTTCAGCCGCGATGATTTTGCGGGGCGGCTTGGGCGGCTTCGGATCCTGATCCTGAGCAGCGAGCGGTGCGACGGTGAAGAATGACGACAGCAGCAGACCGGACAGTACAATTCTGACACGCGACATATCGCGTGATTGTAGCCCAGACACGTTCTTCAGGCTTGGGGGTTACGGCGGAACTCCGGGGTCCCGAAGGTTCGAGGAGGAGTTGTTCCTGAATCAGCTAGGCGTGCTCGAGCACCTGAGCGATGGCGCCCGTGATCGTGTGCCACTTGGACGACTCGGCGCCAAGCTCCTTCCGACCGGTCGTGGTGATCTCGTAGGTTCGCGCGCGGCGGTTGTGTTCGGTCGTCGTCCACCGCGCCTTGATCCAGCCCGCCTCCTCCATGCGGTGCAGCGCTGGATACAATGAACCCTCCTCCACACGCAGGATGCTGCCGGAGATCTGCTCGATGTGCGTCGTGATCGCATAGCCGTGCAGCGGCCCCCGCCGAGAGAGGATCGTCAGCACGAGGAGCGGAAGTGCGCCTTGGAGCGCGTCGGTCCGGGCCATAGAGAGACAGCTTACTAAGATATCTATATATTGTAAAGAGGCATCCATTCGTATTCGAATTCGTGTCGGGCGCGTGGGCCGACGGTCCACCGCCGCGCGCTCACACGAAGACGAAACCGAACACGATCACGGCGTCGAACAGAGCCGCCATGTCCTACTTCTCGCATCTCGAATGCGCCGTCCCCTGCGGTGCGCCGGTGCTCGATCCCCGCTCCGGTTGGCATCATCTCTGTACGTGCGGCGCCCCGCTGCTCGCCCGGTACGATCTGAACGCAGCCCGCTCCTGGCCGCGGGACTCGCTCAGCGGCCGTGTCCCGACGATGTGGCGGTATCAGGAGATGATGCCGCTCTTCGATGGCGAAGAGCCCGTCTCGCTCGGCGAAGGCTTCACGCCGCTGCTCCATGCGCGGAGGCTCGGTGCGGAGCTCGGTCTGGATCGCCTCTACATCAAAGACGAATCGCCGAATCCGACCAACTCGTTCAAGGCGCGCGGCCAGTCGGCGGCGATCACGCGGGCGAAAGCGCTCGGCGCCACCACCGTCTCGGTTCCGACGGCGGGCAATGCCGGCAACGCAATGGCAGCGTATGCGGCCCGCGCAGGCCTGGCGGCCCAGGTGTTCCTGCCGCGGGACGCGAAGCGGCCGTTTCTCGACGAGTGCACGCTGTACGGCGCCGAGGTGACGCTGGTCGACGGACTCATTTCGGACGCCGGCCGCGTGGCCGCCGAGCGTGGCAGTCCACGCGGCTGGTACGACGTCTCCACACTCAAGGAGCCGTACCGCATCGAAGGCAAGAAGACGATGGCGTACGAACTGGCGGAGCAGATGGCCTGGCGATACCCGGACTGGATCATCTATCCGACCGGCGGCGGCACCGGCATGGTCGGTATGTGGAAAGCGTTCGACGAGCTCGAGGCGATCGGGTGGATCGCGCCCCATCGTCGTCCACGGATGGTGTCGGTCCAGGCCGACGGTTGTGCGCCGATCGTACGGGCGTTCAACGCGGGAAGCGAACGCGCGGAGGCCTGGGCGAACGCGTCAACCATTGCCGATGGCCTTCGCGTCCCGAAAGCCATAGGCGACTTCCTGATCCTTCGCGCCGTGCGCGAGAGCGGCGGTACGGCGCTGGCGGTGCCGGATCAGGCCATGGTCGACGGGATGCTTCGAATCGGGAGGACCGAGGGCGTCAGTGCTGCGCCGGAGGGCGGTGCCGCACTCGCCGCCATCGAACGGCTCGTCGCAGACGGATCGATCCGCCCCACCGACTCCGTTGTGCTGTTCAACACGGGAGGCGCGCTCAAATATCTGGAAGCGCTGCACTGACCCAAGCGCTTCACACAGGCGTCAGGCTTTGGGCTCTCGGCTTTGGGTGTTGGAAGTTGAGAAGATGAGAGTTGACGGGCGGGCCTATTTCTCAAACGCTGCCCGCTCCGCGTCCGGCATTCCATAGCTGTGCCGCTCGTCCGGGAACGTGCCGTCACGCACGTCGCGGGCGTAGCGCTCGAGCGCGCTGCGGATCTCGGTTCCAAGCTGCGCATAGCGCTCGACGAAGCGCGGCGCGGGGTCTGGCGTGAGACCGAGCAGGTCGTGCCAGACGAGCACCTGGCCATCGCAGCTCGGGCCCGCACCGATGCCAATCGTGGGAATCCCGAC
>JBKPMA010000283.1:0-5870 GCA_046731935.1 Acidobacteriota bacterium | reverse complement strand
CGCCAAATCTGAGCCTGTCAGCCGCTGACAGGCTCAGGCCGCCGATGGGACTGCGGCGCCGTTAGAGCAAGGTTGCAAGCCTATTTCAAGGTCAATTCGCGCGCGTATTTGGTTCCGATGATCTCGCGGTACTTGCTGCGGTCTTCATAGCCCTTCATCTGGGCCTGATCCGTCCCGTCCGTCTGCTGCTGGACGGCATCCGCCTTTTCCGCGTTGGCCTCGATACTCGCCAGGCTGGTGTATTCGCGCAGAATCAGCATGTTCCATCCGCCACCGTCATCCATCGTTCGAAGAATCTTGTACGACTTCTGAAAACCAGCCTTGATCTGCGCCTCTTCTCCCTTTTTGAACTGGCCGTCGAGATACTCGAGGTAGGTCTGGTCCATGCCCGATGCCATCTTGATCATCGTGACCGTCCAAACGGTGCCCGGACTGAAGAACTTGTGGACTTGCCCGAGGACGGGCACCGCGCTAATCGCGGCGAGTACGCCGATCAATACGACTGCTCTCATGGTCTTCATCGTTCGTCGCTTTCTGGTGAGGCGGAATACGGCTCCCAGGTGGCACTCCCGCTGGACGCCGGTTCTGCAACGGGGGTGGAGAAGCGTGGTGTCGCACACGCCGTCTGCGGGCGCCAAGCGGGCAGACGTGCAAGACTGACAGCTCGCGCGTGGCGTGTCTGTTCAATAGGGGACACTGGACCGCGCTGCGTCGTGCCGGCGTCGCGTGGTCTCGGTGGCCGATGCCAATCGATCGCTCAAGGACGATCCGGATGCGGCCCGCATTTGACGAGACCTAACGGTAGGCTCACGATCTCAAGGTGACCACGCCGACACACTCGGATTTTCGCAGTCGGATCCACAGTGGGGTGTCGACGCCGCGCTTGTATGTGAGTCTTGGGGACCACGATGCCGCCTATCGCTTGTTTCGCAAGGGCACGCACGAACACGCTGACTGCATGCCGTGGCTTGGCGTTGAGCCCTGGATCGACTCATTCCGCTCGGATCCGCGCTACGGACGGCTCTTGCGAGATATAGGGCTGGCTCCGGAAGCGCGATAGCATCGCTCCCCGGGTCAGCGCTGCTGAGGCAGGGCGAACCAAGCGCGAGGACGAGCGCAATCAGTGGTTTCACGAGCACCTCCTTACCGGCGTACCGTCTCAACCTGGTAAGCGGAAAAGGGCGTCCGCAGCTACAACTGACCGAGGGCAGATCGTGGGCCTCTGAACGTCAGCACCGAGTCGTCGGGCGTGTCGGGGACGGGTGGGCGTCACGCCGAGTGCGTGTACCGTTGCTCGACGGCCGCATGAATCGCCCGGCGGGTCGCCTGCGTATCGAGGTCCGGATCGCGTTCGACGCGGCTGGCCTCGGCCGCGAGGTCCTCGTCCCGTATCACATCGCGGAACCATCGCGAGTAGTCGCCGCGCCTGAGGTGATGAAGCCACGTCGCATCGTCGACGCCGTCCCCGAGCTGGAGGAAGAGGGTAAGATTCTGCGCGCGCAGATTCAACTTTTCTTGGGGACCTCGAAAATAGAAGCTGTTGTAATCGGGAATTTCTCCCTCCGCGTACTTCCGCCGGTGTCGGCGGCGATCGCCGCGGGGTGAGGCGATCTTGAGCCGAAAGGCCGGCGAGTCCTCGCCACGCCTCCACGCGAGAGCCTCGCCGGCCTCCAGCGTCGTCCGCTCGAGGCCGGCGGGCTGGAGACCGAGAATCGCGCTCCACGCACGAATGCAGTTTTCAGGCGACGTCCCGACTGCGATCATCAGGTGAATGGCCGAGAGCGCGGAAGTCGCCATGAGTTCCGGGTGCACCGTGACGAAGAGAACGCCATCGATCTCGCGCGGTAACGTGCGTGCGGCGGCATGCCGGGATGCGGGCAGCAGATGGTGAGCCTCGTCCACAACGATCCAGTGCGGCCGGCCGGTGGCCGCCCGGAACTCCTGGAGTTGCGGTAAAAGGCCATGGAAGAACGCAGGCCGGCGGTGCAGCTCGATGCCGAGTAGGTTGACGACCACGTTCTGCCCGGGCTTCGCGAGCACATCAAACACTTCGGCGACACTCGGCTCGCGCTGCGAATCGCCGAGCACGATTGCCCCCTCGAGCTCGGAATAGTCGCCTTCCGGATCAATGACGCAGAATTGGTACTCGCACTCTGCAAGGCGCTCGAGAATGGCCGTGGCCAGCGTCGATTTGCCGCTCCCCGACGAGCCAGCGAGCAGAACACCTGTGCCGTAGGGCGGTAACAGGACCTCCGTGCCATCGGCGCGGATGCCGAGCGGGATGGCGTGGCGACCGAGCCGTGGCTCGAGATCGCGTAAATCGACAGCGAGTAATCTCTCAATCAGCTCGCGAACGCCGGCCCCTTCGTCGCGCCGGGTCACCAGGTCGGCGCCGTCCTTTAACATCGGCACTGCATTGGCCACCGCAATCCGGCACTCGCAGAGGCGTAGAAATGCGTGATCGTTCTCGCCATCTCCGACGCCGACTACGTTATGAGCTGAGAGACCGAGCTCGCGGAGCGCCTCGGCGAGGCCGGTCGCCTTGCTCACGCCTGCCGGCAGTACCATCACGGCGTCCCTGTTGAACGTCACATGCAACTCGAGTCCGAGATCCCGGATCACCTGTAGTACGTCGTCTCGTGAGGCTTCCACGTCGCCACGATCACCCGGCCGACCGCGAGGGGTGACACTTCACGTTCCCGCAGCGCCCGGACAAACTGGTCGGGCGGAGGCTCGCCGAGGAGTCTTTCCTCGCGCGTTGCCGGGCAGTAGACAACAGCGCCGTTCTCAACGACGACTCGGTCGAACAGCTCCACACGCGGGCAGACCGCAAGCACGTCCTTCAGCTCGCGACCGGTCACGAGGATCAACCGACGGCCGGTCTCACGTAATCGGCTGAGCGCCGCAATCGTCTCGTCATCGACGCGTCCGTGATGCGCGATAGTGCCGTCGTAATCGCAGGCAAGCGCGTGATAACGCATGGGGCGGTCCCCTTCAATGACTTCCGCGGTCAACCGTTTTACAGAGTGCGAGATAGGCGCTCAGCGGGACAAGCGGCCTGCCATCCCCGAGTAGAGCCAGTCGGATCTGCAGCACCCGCTCGCGCATCCATTGATACTCCTTCAGCAGCTCGCCGGTGGCTCGATTGTCGAACGACGGATCGGCAACCGTGTACTCTCCTTTTCCCAGAGACACGGGTTTGGTGAACGGATCGGCGAACAGGTACGCCTTTTCCGCAAGGTCGTCGCCATATTCCCACGCAACGCGATGCAAGTACGGCGGCGCCATCACGAAAATCGCGGTCGCTTCAGCGCACAAGGTGCGGGAGAGTTGCTGGGGCCGATGTGCGCTCGCGTCGATGCCCCACTCGCTCAGCATCCGTTCCGCGCGATCATTGATCCGCTCTCCCACCTCTACTCCAGCCGAGAGGGCCGGAGCCTCGTGGCACAAATGCCGATAGAGGTAGTAAGCCAACACAGATCGGCAGCAGTTCGCGTGGCAGACGAACAGGGGCAACTCATGACCTGGTGTCATCATCGATCCACACGAACGCGACGCCGTCGCGTATCGCCTCCGGCGTAACGTAACGTCACGTTACTCAGCAACGGGGGCGAACACGCTGGATGTCTGCCGGTCAGCAATCATGGTACCGACAGTTCCTCCCGTCAGGTCGAGTCCAGGGCGAGGAAAGTACGCTAGAGCTCGTTCTCGTTTACGAGTGAATGCAAGCCTAACCGCTGGCGTTGGCCAACAATCTCGCTGATGCCTGCCGCCCGCCCGTATAATCAGGCCACATTGGCCCTCGGTCCAGGCACCCGCCTCGGCGTTTACGACGTCACGGCGCAGATCGGCGAAGGTGGAATGGGCCAGGTGTATCGGGCGACCGACACGAAGCTGAAGCGTCAAGTCGCCATCAAGATTCTGCCACCCTCACTCGCCGCTGATCACGATCGACTCGCGCGCTTTCAGCGCGAAGCGGAAGTCCTCGCTTCCTTGAACCATCCAAACATCGCCGCCATCTACGGACTGGAAGATGGAGACGGCGTCAAGGCGCTCGTGATGGAGCTCGTCGAAGGCGAGGATCTCTCCCGGCGCACCGCGCGTGGAGCGATCCCGCTCAACGAGGCATTGCCGATCGCGAAACAGATCGCCGAGGCGCTGGAGGCGGCGCACGAGCAGGGCATCGTCCATCGTGATTTGAAGCCCGCGAACATAAAAGTCCGCTCCGACGGCACCGTGAAGGTGCTCGACTTCGGATTGGCGAAAGCCACCGAGGGCTCAGGCTCCGCGCTTCGCGTTTCCGGAGCGCTCAGTCAGCCGACGATCACCACGCCGGCGATGACTGAAGCCGGAATGATCCTGGGCACCGCCGCGTATATGAGTCCGGAACAGGCGGCTGGAACGTCGGTGGATCGCAGGGCCGATATCTGGGCCTTCGGCGTCGTCCTGTGGGAAATGCTCAGTGGCCGGCATTTGTTCTCCGGCGATACGGTCGTGCAAACGCTCGCCGACGTGTTGCGGCGCTCGATCGAGTTCGACAGATTGGACGTACCGGCGCCGATCAAGACCCTGCTGCGTCGGTGCCTCGATCGGGATGCAAAGACACGCCTGCGCGATATCGGCGAAGCACGGGTTGCCATTGCAAAGTATCTGGTCGACCCGGCAAGCGGAACCGAGGGTCCGCGTCTTGCGAGGCCCGTCTATGGGTGGTGGGTTGCCGGGGCCGCCGCGACGCTTCTCGCCTTGATCGCCGTGGCCGGCTGGTTGCGGCCGATGCCCGCGGCTGTCGGCGTAACGGCCCCGGATGTGACGTTGACGATCGCGCCAACGGCAGGAAGCATCACGCCCGTCGGGGACCTGCATGCAACCCCCGAGATCTCTCCCGATGGCTCTGCAGTCATCTTCTATAGAGACATCGACTGACGTTATCCACGTCCGTTTGGGGTGGGCGAAATAATGGTGAGAGCGGGCCGACGCGGCCGCCTCAATGCTCGGCTCTGCGGTTCGGTTGAGTGATTGACGATGCTGTTTCTGGACTCGGCAATTCTGGACGCCACGGAATGGGCCTGCCGCAGGTTTCAGGTGTTGACCGGCAAGACGAACGTGTGGGTCGCCGTTCAACTCACCAACCTCAGCATCGTGGTGTATTTCGTCTGGGCTGCGATGTCCTTCTGGAACACCGACGGCGTCACCCGCACCATTGTCGGGTTGTTCTGCGGCGGATTGTTGTACGCCCTCAGCCAGACGGTCTTGAAGGAGCCGATCGAGGCGTACGAGAAAAGCGCGCATCTCCGGGTCGCGAAAGGACTGAGGAATCCACGGCGGATTCGTGACGTCCTGATGCGAACCTCGTTTCTGACGCTGTCACTGATCCTTTTCGCACCCGTCTGCTACGCGTATGCGCATCTTCGCGTACCCGTCGTGCTCCTGACGTACTCTCTCATCACACTGACGACCGTCCTCCTTTACGTACTCGCCTGCGATCCTCTTCCGCCATGCACCGGCAAAATCCGGACGTGGTTTGCCGGACTCGTGCCGTCGCGGGTGGTCCGGCCCACGACCCCGCGCCTCACAGAACGTCGGACGCGCGCGAGAGAGCACGCCAAACGCAGTCTCGTCCGAAGACGCGACGTTTACCCACTACGTCGAGCCTCAGGCGCGGGGCCGAATGACCGTGCAGCCCACCAGGACGCGACCTCCCACGCGAGGCACTGACGCGAGATGCGCGCTATCGCCGCAGCGTTCTACTGGATCGCCGCCATTACGATCACGCTCGGTGCGTTCGGCCACGGCTTCCTCGGCATCAAGCCTGTCGAGGCCGCCATCGTTGCCACGACGCTGCCGCCAGACATCGTCCGTGTAATCTGGAT
>JBKPMA010000282.1:0-6922 GCA_046731935.1 Acidobacteriota bacterium | reverse complement strand
CGCAGAAACAGGGCGACACGGTTGGTGATCGACGGCATCAATGGCTTCGAGCTCGCGGCGGACTTCCGGGAGCGCATGTCGGATGTCTATACGGCGATCGCCCAGGAGCTCGAGGCCCTTGGCGTCACGACGCTGTACACGGTCGAACTGCGATCGTTGTACGGACCTCGCGTCGACGTCCCGATCAACGGCCTCTCAGCCGCCACGCAGAACATCGTGCTGTTCCGTCACGTCGAACATCGCGCTCAACTGCTTCGCGCGCTGGCCATACTCAAAGTCAGAGACAGCGACTATGACCCGCGCGTGCGTGAGCTCCGCTTTACGGACGAGGGCATCCGCCTCCTCGATACCTTCGAGAACGAGTCTCAGCTGATCGTCGGCGGTGGATTCGCGGAGCCCGTCGACACAGACCCACGTTAGTAGTGATGACGCCACCCAACGATCACGCAAGGCCGACGATCCTCATCGTCGAGGACGAGTACGGGCTCGGCGAGATGCTCAGAGAGCTCCTCGTCGACGTGGGCTACGAGGTGTCGCTGGCGATCAATGGCTATCGAGCGCTCGTCCAGCTCCAGAACAGGACGTTCGACGTGCTGCTGACCGACGTCATGATGCCGGTCATGGACGGGGCAGAGCTCGCCCGGGCGTTGCGCGCCGACCCCCGCCATGAGCACCTCCGGATTCTGTTCATGACGGCGCTGCTGTCGATCGCCCCTTCAGAACGTGGCTTGTATGATGCGATTCTGGAGAAGCCGTTCACGCCGGAACACCTGATCGCGACCCTTGAAGCGGTTCGTGGCGCGAACCCGCGACACGACAGCTCCGAACCCTCACGTCGCTGACCTGAGCCTTCGCCGTCTGCTGGAGGAGGCGCTCGGGGATCCTCCTGATAAACACGCCGGCTTTGATTGTGCGATCCTGCCGCCGACGGTGGAGTGGCGTGATTCGAGTCGTAATCGTGGATGACCATGAGGCCGTCAGGGACGGTCTCAGGGCTCTCGTGAGCCATGAGCACGACATGCAGGTCAGTGCGGAAGCCAGCAACGGCCAGGACGCATTGCAATGTGTACAAGCAGACTGCCCATCCGTCGTCTTGATGGATGTCTCCATGCCGGGATGGAGCGGCGTCACCACGACTCGCAAGGTGCTCGAGGTGTGTCCTGATACCAGGATCATCGCGCTGAGCAGATACGACGATTCCAGCGTCGTCCAGGGCATGCTGGCTGCCGGCGCTGCCGGATACGTGCTGAAGCAGAACGCGCCACACGAGTTGATTGACGCGATTCGCGCCGTCTCAGCGGGAGGACAATTTCTCGACCGCACGATGCGCCACACGCCTGAGCCCGCCGTACAGGCGGGGAGCGGTGAGGCGCGCGAAGACAACGCGGACTGTGCACTCGACGATAGGGAACAGCGCGTGCTGCTCCTCGTTGCTGAAGCCTGCAGCAACGAACAAATCGCACAGTCCCTCGCGATCAGCGCGGACGACGCGACCGCCCTCAAGAACCAGGCGATGCGAAAAGCCGGCCTTGCCTCACGGATCCAGGTCATGGGCTACGCCCAACGGCGAGGCTGGATCGAGTAGCTCCGACCTGGACGATTCTGCCTCCGAGTGCCGCTCCCGGGTGATATGGTGGGGGGCCGTCTCCATGACGACCCTCTTCCGGGATCCCGACGCCTGGGACAGCCTTCGATCTCACGTCATCGCACCGCTGGTGGCGAGGACTCCACGCGATACAGCCATTCGTGTCTGGGTGCCCGCGTGCGCGACTGGTGAAGAGGCGTTCACCCTGGCCATCGTCTTCTGCGAGGAGTTTGCGCGCCGCGGCGGCCGTCATCAACTGAATATTTTCGCGACCGACCGGGATGAGGGAGCGCTGACGACCGCCCGAGAAGGGATCTACCCTCAGGCCATCGACAGCGTTCTCACCGTCGAACGGCTCGACCGGTACTTCCGCCGCCAGGGTGATCAGTACCGGCTGATGGCCGACGTTCGCGATCTCGTCGTGTTCGCGGCGCACGACGTTCTGCGCGATCCTCCATTCTCGCGGCTCCAGCTGATCTCGTGTCGTAACGTTCTCAACACGCTTGACCGTGACACGCAGGCGGAGCTCATGGATACGCTCCGATATGCCTGCGGAGATGACGGCTACCTGCTGCTCGGCGCCGATGACCGCGTTGACCTGAACGTCTTCGAGCCGGTTGACGCCCACGACCAGATCTATCGCGCGCGCGTCGGTGCGCCGGTGACAGTGCCCTCTCTATCAGAGCCTGTGCTGGACGCACGTCTCCACCAGCATCGCGACGAGGTACAGCACCTCCTCGCGCGTCTCGCCGCGGTACAGGAAGAGGAGCGGCGACGCGTCGCCCGCGATGTCCACGATCAGCTCGGGCAGCCGATGACCGCGCTACGCATGCAGATCGAAGCGCTGGAGCTGCGGGCCGGCGCGGATCCGGCGCTGGCGGCTGCTGTCGAACGCACGATGCAGCTGGCCGAGGATCTGGATCGCAGCATCGATTTCTTCACGTCGGACCTGCGGCCAGAGGCGCTGGATCGGTTGGACCTCTCGGCGTCGCTGTCCGAGCTTGTACGCGGCTGGTCGCAGCGGTTCCACATTCGCGCTGACTATCACGCCGAAGCCGGGCGCGATCATGCGCTGTCTGCCGATGCCTCGGTGCACGTATATCGCATCGTCCAGGAGGCGCTGCACAACGTCCACAAGCATGCCAAGGCGACGCGTGTCACCGTGCTGTTCACGCGCAACAGCCAGGAGGCCGCGATCGTCGTCGAAGACGACGGCCGAGGCTTCGTTCCCGAACGGCTCGATGCGGCGCTGGACGGGCGCCTGGGGCTCGTCGGCATGCGGGAGCGCGCGCGGCTGATCGGCGGCTCGCTGACCGTCGAGTCGGCTCCTGGGCAGGGCACCTCTATTTACGTACGTGTCCCGTACGGGGCCGGTACGTGAGAGCGCGATCGACGTCATTCACGGCCAACGGCTCTTGCGTCCTTGTCCTCGCGAAGGCCAACGAACTTCGAGTGGCGGAGGTGGTTGTCTGCGGTCCACTCGAGGAATTCGAACTGACCCACGAGCACCGGCTTTAGCCACCGGCACTCGGCCATCTTCGCTTTCGTCAGACCCTGCCCCCATCGTCCACCCCTCGCCTCCGGCAGATTCGCGAACGGACACTCAGCGATCTCGAGTCCCTTGAACTTTCTGTACAGCTGCGTCCGTGTGGCCGGTGTGAACCCGTTGCGGGTCCGGGCGACGTAGATCAGCCGGTCGTCGTCGTAGTAGCCGAGGATCAGGGCGTCGAAGTTCCTGGTGCCACGCGTGTAGCCGCCGATCACGAATTCCTGGCCGCGGTTCACGCGCATCTTCATCCATGCGCCGCTGCGCAGACCGGGTTCGTAGATGCTGGTGCATCGCTTCGCGACCAGCCCTTCGAGACCGTGTGCCTTCACCGACTGAATAAGGACCGGAAGATCGGCGTCGAGGGGAGCGGAGTACCGCACTGGTTCGGCCAGCTTGGGAAGCACCTTCTTCTCGAGCCACTCCCGCCGCGTCTGCAGCGGCTCGCGCCTGACATCCTGGCCGGCACATACCATCACGTCGAAGACGTAGTACATGACTGCCGCCGGTGACGAGCCGTAGTTCTGGAGCGCATGGAAGGACGGCCGCCCCTCCTCGTCGAACGCCACGATCTCACCGTCGATGACCGTATTGTCCGGCAGGTGCTGGAGTGCCTGCACGACGCCAGGGTACCTTCCGTTGAAGTCGTTGTCGTTGCGCGAACGCAGGTGTACGGCACCATTCCGCTTGAACGCGATCGCCCGGTATCCATCCAGCTTGAGCTCGTACGACCACTGTTCGCCCGAGGGCAGCGACTCCGCCCGCAGCAGCAGCATCGGTTCGATGAATCCCGCAGCCGCCTTCCTTGCGTCCGGCCGGCGTGGCGGCGTGGACGTGGCTCCCGTCTTGCGATCTGAGTGCCGCATGAGGCTGTCGAGGCCCATCATACGGCGACGACCGCGGCGCGCAGCGAGCGGGACCAACGAATCCGCGACCGTGGCCAATGTCCGGATCTCGCATCCCGGCCGCCTGATCTTTCCGGATCTCGGCGTGACGAAGGTAGACCTCGCTCGGTACCTCGAGCGCATCGCGGACTGGATCCTTCCGCATGTCGCCGGCAGACCGTTGACGCTCGTCCACTGTCCGGCAGGACTCGCCGCGCCATGCAACTACTTGAGGCATGCCAAGGCGTGGGGCCCCAACGCGCTTCGCCGGGTGCGGATTCAGGAGCGGACGAAGGTTGGGGAATACCTCGTTGCGGATTCGATCGAGGCGGTCGTGTCGCTCGCACAGATGGGCGTTGTCGAGATTCACACCTGGAATTCCACCGCTGAACACGTCGACCGTCCCAATCGTCTCGTGTGGGATCTCGACCCCGGTCCCGATGTCGCGTGGCCGCAGGTTGTCAGGGCCGCGAAACTCGTGCGCGATGTGCTCGCCACATTGGGTCTGACATCGTGGGTGAAAACCACTGGTGGCCGTGGGCTGCACGTCGTCGTGCCGCTCGCGCCGCATCGGAGCGTGAAGGCGTGTCTGGACTTCTCCCGCGCGGTCGCAGGCGCCATTGAGCAGACGGATTCGGACGCCTACACGACAGCGTTTCCGAAGGCGGGACGGGAGGGCAAGATCCTGATCGACTATCTCAGAAACAATCGCACCAATACGTCCGTCTGCGCCTTCTCTCCGCGCGCCCGGCCGGGCGCGTCCGTCTCGATGCCGCTCGACTGGAATGAGCTGCGCGATCCGCCGTCGCGCTTCACGGTCCTCACCGCACCACGGCGGTTGGCTCGTCTCAGCCGCGACCCGTGGAAAGAGTACTGGACGACTGAGCAGGAGCTTTCGGACGCGTCAATCAGAGCAGCAAGAGCAGCTGGCCGCGCACGGTAGACGCATCCGGCGCGCAATTGCTGGTGCGGCCGTGCTGCGCGTCGCGGATGGCGTGTGTCTTGCGATCGTATCCGGCATGGGTGACCGAACGGCCACGGATAAAGTTCAGCAAGGATTACAACGCGATCCTGACGACTGGAAGACCGGCGACGAGCCGATGACCGACGCGCAACGTTCCTATCTGGAGACTCTCTGTCGAGAAACGGGCGAGGCATTCGACGAGACGCTGTCAAAGGCCGAGGCGTCGAAGCGGATTGACGAGCTCCGGCAACGCTCGCCGCGTCTCGGCACCGAATGAGCTGAGCTCACTTTTTTGCAACCTGCAGCGCGGAGGTACGCATGATTCGTGATTGGAAGCCGCTTGCGGTAGCGCTCGTGTTGACGGCGCTGCCGCCCGCATCGCACGCGTTCGCATCTCAACAACCGGCGCCAGACAACACCAAGGTGAATAAACGCGATCGCCAGGCTGGTCAGCAGACTGCCGATCAGCAGCAGAACAACAAGTCTGACGTCGAAACGACGCGACAGATCCGAAAGGCGATTGTCGACAATGAGGCGCTGTCGACCTACGCACACAACATCAAGATCATCACCGTCGACGGGAAAGTGACACTCAAAGGACCGGTGAAGACGGCCGACGAGAAGGCCGCCATCAAGAAGATCGCAACCGACGCAGTAGGCGCCGGGAATGTCGTCGACCAGATTTCAATTGACGAAGCGGCGGCAGCGACGTCGTCCACGAAGACACATCCCAAACACAAACCAACAAAGGTGAATCCCTAATGGCAGGCAAGAACACGGCTGTATTCGGCATCTATCCCGACTACGTCTCGGTTGAGCGCGCCGTCGAGGCGTTGAAGGACGCGGGCTATCGCAACACGGATATCTCCGCGCTGTTCCCCGAGAACGTCGGCACCAAGGACTTCGCGCACGAAAAGGGCACCAAGGCTCCGGAAGGGGCGACAGCGGGTGCGGGCACGGGCGCCGTCCTGGGCGGTACGCTCGGCTGGCTGGCCGGAATTGGATCGCTGGCGATACCCGGCGTGGGGCCGCTGATTGCTGCGGGGCCGATCGTCGCCGCGCTGGCCGGCATGGGCGTGGGCGGTGCGGTGGGTGGCTTGACCGGCGCGCTCGTCGGCATGGGGATCCCGGAATACGAAGCCAAACGGTACGAAGGCCGGGTGAAGAGCGGCGGGATTCTCCTGTCCGTGCACGCCGACGATTCCAAATGGACCGCGCGGGCGAGGGAGATCCTCGAGCGCACGGGTGCGCACGACATCTCCTCGGCCGGAGAGACCAAGGGCGATTCTCAAAACGCCGATCGTCCCATGGTGAAAGACGGAGCGTTCTAGACCTACAGTCGGATCGGGCGGCCGGGGTTCGACGCCCCGGCCGCGCTACATTCATATGAACACCGAACTGCAGAAGTTCTATTCACTCATCGAGGCGATCAAGATCGCGATGATGACGACTCGCCGGCCTGACGGGCATCTCGAGTCCCGTCCCATGGCGAACCAGAAACGCGCCGACGGTGCGGATCTCTGGTTCGTCGCGGCCGAAGGCGGTGCCAAACTTCGCGACATCCAGCACGATCCGCACGTGAACCTCGCGTACTACAAAGAGGGATCGTACGAGTGGGTGTCGGTGTCTGGCGTCGCGACGCTCTCACGCGATCGCGACAAGATTCGGGAGTTGTACGAACCAGACTGGAAGGCGTGGTTCGGGCAGGAGGGCGACCCGCGACACGGCACTCCCGACGATCCGAGAATCGTGCTGATCGCCGTCTCCGTCGAGGCCGCGGTGTTTCTCGAGGTCAACAAGCCGAAGCCCGTTGTGTTGTTCGAGCTCGCAAGAGGCTGGCTGACCGGCGACAAAGTCGAGGCAGGGGAGACCCATCAATTGAGTCAGCCGCATCGTTCGTGACGCCGGCGGCTGGGCGGCTCAGCGCGCCGAGACTCTCCGAG
>JBKPMA010000281.1:0-13942 GCA_046731935.1 Acidobacteriota bacterium | reverse complement strand
TCGTCGTACTCGCCGACCTCGTGGATCGTGACGACATTGGGATGATTGAGTGCCGCGACAGCCCGCGCTTCGCGATCGAAGCGCGCCCGGGCGGCGGGGTCATCGAGCAGCCAGGGCGGCAGCAGCTTGATCGCGATGTCGCGGCCAAGCCGCCCATCGCGCGCGCGATACACCTCTCCCATGCCTCCTGCGCCGATGAGGCCAAGGACGCTGTATTCGCCCACGTGTGTGCCAGGCGAGAGGGACACAGACCCTCGTAGTCCGGCGGACCGGACGACTCTGTACGGTGAACGGGTGGCGATTATAGACATGTCCGGCCACAGGCTGCGCCCATGCCGGTATAACGGCGCCGCCGGCGAAACCGAACGCCGGCCTAATCCAGGTGGGCCCGGTCGGAGTCGCCCATTTCGACGGCTCCGCGGGGGAAATACTCCTTCCACCGCGCCGAGACCCGGGCGGCAGTGTCATCCCGGGCAACCAGTTCCTTCGGAAACCCCGGCTTGAGCCGGGCGTCGATGACGACGGGGCCCTCGTACGCGATCTGATTACGGACGATGCGGCGGCCGGCCGCGTGAATGTCCGCCGCCGGCTCGAATCGCGTAAACGTCGTCCACAGGAAATTCATGTCGCTGCGCGCCGCACGCGCGGGCTCGTCGGTGATGACGAGGAGCGGCCAGTCTGTGAAGGCCGGATCGCCGGCCAGACGATCCCCAGCCCCCGGTTCCTGCGCGTACGACGGCGCACCGACGACCAGACAGCCGCCGCAGAACACCCGGATGTCGGTCACGCCGCGTGGCACAACGGCCGCGGAGAACTGTCGCGGCAGGTCGCGCACCGGATCGCCCAGCCCCAGCCAGACGCCCTTTGATCCCTCATTCACCGCCGGACCGGTGTAGTCCAGCGTATCCATCGACAGGTTCGAGAACACGTAGAGATCCGTCTCCGGATGCGTCCGCGCCAGGATGTGCTCGAGCGTCGCGCGGAAGTTGCGGACGTCCACGTGCCGATCGGTCACCAGCAGGAATTTCGTCAGCGACAACTGCCCTTCACCGAGAATGCGGAACGCACTGGCCATCGCCTCGCGCGTGTAGCGCTGCTTCACGACGGCTGCCGCGAGCGAGTGATAGCCGGTTTCCCCGTACGACCACAGCGCACGAACTCCGGGCATGACCAGCGGGAACAGCGGCGACAGGAGCTCCTGCAACAGATCGCCGATGTAGAAGTCCTCCTGCCGCGGCTTGCCGACGACCGTCGCGGGATAGATCGCGTCGCGCCGGTGCGCGAGCTGCTTGACGTGGAAGACCGGATAATCGTGCTGCAGGGAGTAGTAGCCGTAGTGATCGCCGAACGGCCCCTCAGGACGCCTCTCCCGCGGCGGAACTTCTCCTATGAGCGCAAACTCCGCATCGGCCACAAGCGGGTGGGAGCCATGGCCGCCGATGACACGCAGACGCTGACCCGCGATCACGGATGCGAGGAGCACTTCGGGAACGTTTTCAGGCAGCGGCGCGATGGCGGCGAGGATCAGCGCGGGCGGACCTCCAAGAAAGACGGTAACGGGAAGCGCCTGGCCGCGCGATTCGGCCACCTCGTAGTGGAAGCCGCCGCCTTTTCCGATCTGCCAGTGCATCCCCGTCGTCTGACTGTCATAGACGTGCAGGCGATACATCCCGAGGTTCGGACCCTTTCCATCCGGGTGTGCCGTGTAAACGAGCGGCAGGGTAATGAATGGTCCGCCATCCTCCGGCCAGCACGTGAGCGCGGGCAGCCGTTCGAGCCGCGGCTCACGATCCACCACCTCCAGGATCGGTCCACGTCCACGCCGGCGCGTGCCGATGTGCAGGGCCTGCCACGCGAGATCGCGGACGCCCCAGAGACGAGACGGCGTCGGCGGCATGATGGTCTCGACCGCGTGGACGAGGCGCTTCACGAGGGCGAGCGGCCGTGTCCCGAACGCGCGCTCCGCACGCCTGGCCGTGCCGAACAGGTTGGTGACCAGAGGGAACGACGCGCCGGTGACGTTCGTGAAGAGGAGCGCTGGTCCACCAGCCGCGATGACCCGACGGTGGATCTCCGCCGCCTCGAGGCGCGCGTCTACCGGGGCATCGATCACGACCAGATCGCGGTCGCGCCGAAGGTCCGCGAGAAAAGCGCGGAGGTCAGGAAAGGACACGGATTCCGTACGTCAGGCGGCTGGCTTCGCGCGCTTCCCGAGTGTGACGACGATGTCGTACTCGGCCTTGGTAACGGGCTGCACCGAGAGGCGGCTGCCCTTTCGAACGACCATCATCTGATCGAGCCCGGGCGTCTCCTTCAACTGCTCGAGGGGAACGATCCCGGGGAAAGTCGCGACGTATTTGAGATCGACCGTATACCAGATCGGCTTGTCCGGCGTGCTGGCCGCATCGAAATACTTGTGACCTTTTTTCCAGGCGAACGGGTCGGGGTATCCGGCACGCGCGATCTCGGCCAGCCCGGTGACGCCTGACGGATCGGCATTCGACGCGTAGAAGAGCACGCCGTCGCCGACCTGCATGTCGTCGCGCATGAAATTGCGCGCCTGATAGTTCCGCACGCCTTCCCATCCGCAGGTGCCGTCCCGTGCGAGCTGTTCGATCGTGTACGCCGCGGGTTCGCACTTCATCAGCCAGTAGCGACGGGGCATCGGGGAACTATAGCAGGGCCCGAGGGCTCGAGGGCGTGAGGGCAAGCGCAAGGCCCGAGGCCTCAGGGCGTGAGGTCCCGAGGGCCATGTCAGAGAGTTCTGCCAGTGAGTTGAGCAACAAGCGCAACGAGATGGTCGAGATTGACCGGCTTGGGCAGGTAGCCCTGGAATCCGGCGGCCATGACCCGTTCGCGATCGTCTACTCGCGCGTACGCGGTGAGCGCGATGATGGGCAGCGATCGGAAACGCGGCAGTTCACGCGCGCGAATCTGGCGCACGAGATCGAAGCCGTCTTCGCCCGGCATCGCCAGATCCGAAATCACGAGGTCGATGACGTGGCTTTCAACCGACGCAAGAGCGTCGGCAGCGGAGTCGGCTTCCTGTACATCCGCACGCTCGCGTTCGAGCACAGCGCGGACGAGGCCGCGTGCACTTTCTTCGTCATCCACGACCAGGACGCGCAGGCCAGACAGGCGCGGCTGCACGGCCCGTGTGCCATCCGCCCGTACCGGACCGCCGACGCTCTCGAGCTGATCCGCGAGCTCCGGGTTTCGGAGCGGAAAACGCACCGTGATTGCGGCGCCCTTGCCCAGTCCCTCGCTCGCTGCTTCGATCGTGCCGCCATGCAGCTCCACCAGGTGCCGGACGATGGCGAGGCCAAGGCCCACGCCGGCATGACTGCGCGTCGAGCTGCTGTCGGCCTGACGGAAGCGTTCGAAGACGTGCGGCAGAAACGCCGGACTGATTCCGAGACCGGTGTCGCGCACGACAATCTCGACGTCGGCTGCGCGGCGCGTGGTGGTCAGTTCGATCCGGCCCCCGCTCGGCGTGAACTTGATGGCGTTCGACAGCAGGTTCCAGAGAATCTGCTGCAGCCGCTCGGGTGCGGCGACGATCGTGCCGGCGTTGGGATCCGGGGCCCACGAGACCGCCACCCCCTTGGCGTCGGCCGCCGGACGCGCCGTGTCGATTGCATGCTCGACGGCCGGGTTGATCTGCACGGCGCGGAGATCGAGACGCAGGTTGCCAGTGATCACGCGGGACACATCGAGCAGATCCTCGACGAGCTGCGCCAGCGATCGTGCGCTGCGTTCGATGACTTCGAGCGCGCCGTCTACGCGCGACGGATCGAGCTGCCCGGTCCTGAGCATCCGCGTCCACCCGAGGATCGCGTTGAGCGGCGTACGAAGTTCGTGCGAGAGCGTGGCCAGGAATTCGTCTTTCGCGCGGCTCGCGGACTGCACCGTCTCTTCGGACTCGCGCAGGTCGCCCGCCGCACGCTCTGCCGCGTCGCGCGCCCGCGCCTCCGCACGCGTGAGCTGGAACAGCAGCACCGAGAGACCGATGCCGATCCCGAACAGCACAGGCACGAGCGCAGGGCTCGTGCTCATGAAATCGGGGCGAGCGGCAAGAAGGACGACCCATTGCCGCTGTTGAATGGTCACGCGAAACGGCGCCGTGAAGCGCGCGAGAAGCTCGACGTTCTGGCCGTGCGCCGAATCGTACATGAGCGCCGAGGGCGCTATCTTGTCGCCGTCATACACCTGCACGACGAATTGACTGCGCTCCTGGCCTTCGAGCAGCGTGCCCAGCAGATCCTTGGCGCGAAACGGGCTGTAGATGAAGCCCATGAGCGCGGCCGCGCGGTCCGCCGCGACATCAGGGGGGAAACCGCCTTTATAGACCGGCATGAAGATGAGAAACGCGGCCTCTGGCGGCGGATTCTTGGGATCGAGGACGAACGTCGCCTTGCCCGACGCGACCGGACGGCCCTGCACCGCCGCGGCCTCCATGGCCGCACGGCGAACCGGCTCACTCGTCATGTCGAAGCCCAGAATGCGAGCGCTGTTTTCTCCCCCTGGCTCGAAGTACAGCACGACCGAGCGCTCGCCGCCGTCGGGTCTCGCCGGCCAGACCTTGAAATCTCGGATGCCTTCCGCGCACATCCGCGCTTCGAGCCTGGATATGTCGGCTGGGACGAAGCGCCCTGCGTACCCGAGCCCTTCAACGCCCACGAACCGGCGCTTCAGATCGAGATGGCGGACGAACTGCACGAACTGACTGCGCGTGACCTCGTTCTTCGCCACCATGAGGGCGGAGCCGGCCCGCAGCAGGGCGACCGCCGTCTCGACACGCCCGCGCAGCCGGCTGATGATTTCCTGCCCGGCGCTCTCGAACCTGAGCTGGTCGCGCGCTCGCCCGCTCGCGGCGACAAAGACACTGCCGGCTGTGGTCACGAAGAGACCTGACAACAACACCAGCCACGGCAGCCAGGCGCGGACGGGTGGCGACACAGTCATGGCCGGCTATACAGATCGATGATGCGGGTCAACGCTCGCTTGCATACCGCGCAGAAGGGGACCGGATTGCGCGTGAACATGATGCAGTCGATTTGCGGACGGTAGTAGCCGCGCGGCTCGTAGTTCGCACCCTCGAACGCACCCACGGCAGCATGCTGAGGATCGGCCGCAAAGAGCTTCGTCTCTTCCGCCATCTCCTCCCGGAAGAGCGCGTCCATCTCGTCTTCGGGCCGATTGGCCGCGCGGATCGCGCGGCGCCGCGCCTGAACGTCCTTCTGCATCGCTTCGAACGTCCCCTTGTTCCAGGGCGTCGGGAGCGGCGTGCCCGGAGTGACCAGGTCCTTCCACTTCAACGAGGCCGCATCGAGCAGCGCCGTCACGTTCGGCTCCCACGGCTCGACCCGCGTCGCTGGCGGATTGTAGGCGACGTCGGACGTGAAGTACTCGTCTGCCAGTGCGGCGAAGTGATGACCGAACTCGTGCACGAACACATACGGTGCCCACGCGCTGTCTGCCGCGACCGTCGCGTACAAATTGAAGATCCCGCCGCCACCGTAGGTCCGCCCGTTCACCAGAATCTCGACGACGTCGTACGGCGCCTGGCTGGCGTAGTCGCGAAACGCACGATTGTCGAACGTGAGGACGTAGCGCTCAGAACCGAACGCGTCGTACTGCGCACCGACCGGCGACCGCCGCCAGGTACCTGTGCTCGGACGCGAAATGCCCGACTCGGTTGCGGGTGGACACAACCCCCACACGTTGAAATCCGAGCGGCGTTCCTTGAACGGTGAGGTGGCAAACAGAATGTCTACCAGACGGCGTGCATCGGTCTCGAACTTCCCGCGCTCAGCGGCGGTATAGCCGTCGCCCAGAATCAGCAGATCCACCTTGGACGATGAATCTCCGTTCGTGACGAGCGGCAGGATCGCGCCAGCGGACGGAGGCGTCGAGCGGTCGATGGCCTGGTCCGCCGGATTGACGAGCAGCGACCACACTTCGTGAAACGCGTTTGTCGCGTCGCGTTTCTTGACCACGACCTGGACTGGTCCATCCGGAACCGGCAGGCGCAGCGACTCCTCGAACGCTCTGGTGCGCTCCCGCGCTTCGTCGGTCGTCTCCCACTCGCCGTAGATCGAGGCATACCCCCGTGAATAGACGACGCGATTGCTCGCGCGATCGATGACGTCGAAGGCGTACTTGCCGAGATTGGTGTCGTCGATCGAACGCGCCGGATTGCCGGCCCACGGCAGCGGCTCGCGGACAATGCGCGCGAGGCTGAAATGTTCCTCGGTGACGGTGCCCGTGTGAAAGAGATCGATGCGAAGCGTGCCGGCAGGTTCGGCGCCGGCCACGCGCATCCCGATGACGAGCACGAACACCAACACCCACTTAAGGAGCGATTGAGGCATACAGTCGTTCACCGTGCCTGGGGCCTGAAGCCTGCAGCCTGAAGCCTGACCCCTTCTTATCTCGTCAGTCTCCGGTACTTGATCCGGTGCGGCATCTCGGCGGCCGCGCCGAGACGGCGCTTCCGATCGGCGTCGTAGTCCTCGTAGTTCCCCTGAAACCAGACCACTTTGCTGTCACCTTCGAACGCAAGAATGTGCGTCGCAATGCGATCGAGAAACCATCGGTCGTGACTGATCACCACGGCACATCCCGCGAACGACAGCAAGGCTTCTTCGAGCGCCCGCAACGTGTCGACATCGAGGTCGTTGGTGGGCTCGTCCAGCAGCAGTAGATTGGCCCCCGAGCGAAGCAGTTTCGCGAGATGGACCCGGTTGCGCTCACCACCCGACAACGTGCCGACCTTCCGCTGCTGCCCGGCCCCCTTGAAGTTGAACCACGAGCAGTAGGCACGGGACGGGACCGTCCTCGAACCCAGCACCAGCTCATCCTCACCGCCCGAGATTTCCGCCCACACAGAGTTATCGGCTTTGAGCGCGTCGCGCGACTGATCCACGTAGCCGACTTTCACGGTTTCGCCCAGGCGCAGGGTTCCGCCATCAGGCTGCTCGGAGCCCACGATCATACGGAAGAGCGTCGTCTTTCCGGCACCGTTCGGACCGATCACGCCGACAATTCCGCCCCGCGGCAGCGTGAACGTCACGTCGTCCATCAGAAGGACGTCGCCGTAGCCCTTCCGCACGTCGCGCGCTTCGACCACGACATCACCAAGCCGCGGTCCTGGGGCGATGTAAATCTCCGCGCTGTCGACTTTGTCGGGCGTGTCCTCCGCCAGCAGTTGTTCGTAGGCCGTCAGGCGGGCCTTGCCTTTCGCCTGCCGCGCGCGCGGCGACATGCGAATCCAATCGAGCTCGCGCTGCAGGGTGCGCTGACGCTTGGTCTCGGCCTTCTCTTCCTGCGCCAGGCGGTTCTGCTTCTGGTCGAGCCACGAGGAATAGTTCCCTTGCCAGGGAATCCCGGATCCCCGATCGAGTTCGAGGATCCAGCCCGCGACGTTATCGAGGAAGTACCGGTCGTGGGTCACCGCGACGACCGTGCCGGCGTACGCCTGCAGATGATGCTCGAGCCAGGCGACCGATTCGGCGTCGAGATGGTTCGTCGGTTCGTCGAGCAGCAGGAGGTCGGGAGCGCTCAGCAGCAGCCGACAGAGTGCCACGCGGCGGCGCTCGCCGCCCGACAACGTCGCGACATCGGCGTCGCCAGGCGGACACCGCAGCGCGTCCATCGCCATCTCGATCTTGGAATCGAGCTCCCATGCGCCGACCTGATCGATCCGATCCTGTACTCGTCCCTGTTCGGCGAGCACCTTGTCCATCTCGTCGGGCGACAGGTCTTCGGCAAAGCGGGCGTTCAGCGTGTCGAAGCGATCCAGCAGCGCACGGATCTCCGCGGCGCCCTCCTCGACGTTGCCTTTGACGTCCTTCGACTCGTCGAGCCGCGGTTCCTGCGCCAGGTAGCCGACCGTCGTGCCCGCGGCCGGAAACGCTTCACCCAGAAACGACGTGTCTTCGCCTGCCATGATCTTGAGGAGCGAGCTCTTGCCCGCGCCGTTCAATCCGAGCACGCCGATCTTCGCGCCGGGCAGGAACGAGAGCCAGATGTCTTTCAGAACCTGATGATCGGGCGGATGGACCTTTCCGAGCCCCTTCATCGTGTAGATGAACTGTGGTGCCATGAGTACCTGCGAGGGAGTGCCGCCGTCGAGCGGACGAACATTGCGCGTGACTCCGGCCCACGCGCGGGCCGACAAGTATACCGCGCCCGACGCGCTCAGCTCGGCTGGACTTCGGCCCTCGCTGCCGCTTAGACTCGCGACGAGGAGCCCTGATGACCATCGAGGCGGGAGTCAGCACTGGACGACGCGTCAAGGCCATGGAACTGGTCGTGTCCGACGTCATTGTCGAGACACCAGATACCGTGACGCTCGTGTACGACGGACCGTACACGTTCGACTACCGCGCCGGACAGTTTCTGACCATCGACCCTCATCAGTTCAAGCCACTCGTCCGGTTCATTCAGCTGCTGGAGCAGTTGAAGAAGAAGAAGGAACCGCCGCGCGCGTACTCGATGGCGTCGGCGCCGCACGAAAAACTCGCCATCACGATCAAAGAGGAGAACTGGACCCCGGGCGAGCAGAAGTATCCGACGGTGCTCTCCCCGTATCTGGTGTACGAGGTGAAGCCGGGTTCGCCGATGACGGTGTCGGGCTTCACGGGTCCGTACACCTTACCGGACGACATCACGCAAAAGACGGATCACATCGTTCACCTGTGTGCCGGCTCCGGGAGCGTGCCGAACTTCTCGATCCTCAAGGGCGCGCTTCACAATGCGCCGTCCCTGAGGCACACCTTCGTCTACTCGAACAAGACCTGGGACGACATCATTTTCCGCGATGCCCTCAACCAGCTCGCCGCGGACAATCCGGATCGCGTGCGCGTCGTCCATACGTTGACGCGGCAGCAGGATTTTTCGACATTGCCGGTGGGCGTGCTGTCAGGCCGATTGACGACTGACACGCTGCGCGAAATCGTGCCCGATCACTCGACCGCCATTTTCTACGCGTGCGGCCCCGCGTTGTCGCCGTGGGACCGTCTGGCCGCGAAAGAGAAAGGCGTCGAGCCCTCACCCCGGTTCATGGAGAGCGTCCACGGCATGATGCGGGACCTCGACGTGCCCAAGCAGCGGTTCAAGGAAGAAGCGTTCGGTTAGCGACACCGCACGCCGCGACGACGTATCGTGTTCGGAAGTTACCACCGCGTGAGCGTCCGCCGCATCCTTCATGTCGACATGGACGCGTTCTATGCGTCCGTCGAACAACGTGACAATCCAGCGCTGCGCGGGCGGCCCGTGGCCGTGGGCGGCGACCCGCGCGGCCGAGGCGTCGTTTGTGCCGCGAGCTACGAAGCGCGCCGCTTCGGCGTGCGATCGGCGATCCCGATGTCCCGCGCCGTCCGCCTCTGTCCGGACCTGGTCATCGTGCCTCCGGACTTCACGAAGTACCGGTCCGTTTCGAACACGGTGTTCGACGTCTTCAGATCGGTGACGGCCCTGGTGGAGCCGCTCTCCCTCGACGAGGCTTACCTCGACGTCACCGAGAACGCCTGGGGCGAGGTGCTCGGGATGCACGTCGCGAGACGATTGAAGGAGGCAATCCGCGAGGCGACCGCTCTGACAGCGTCGGCAGGCGTGGCGCCGAACAAGTTCCTCGCGAAGATTGCGTCCGGCTGGCACAAGCCTGACGGTCTCACCGTCATTGCGCCGGAACGGGTCGAGAGCTTTCTCCAGGGATTGCCAATCGACGCGTTGTGGGGCGTTGGCCCGGTCACGGCGGCCAAGTTGCGCGCCCACGGCATCGTCCGCCTCGTCGACGTGCGGAACCGAACGGTCGAGGAACTCCAGCAGGTGGTTGGTTCGCAGGCGGCATGGCTGCGCACGCTCGCCCACGGGACCGACGATCGGCCCGTCGAACCCAATCGCCCGCGCAAATCGGTGGGAAGCGAGAACACGTTCCACACCGACCTCACCGATGGGGCGGAGATTCGGGCGGCGATCGGCGACATGGCGCGCGACGTCGCCGCGTGGCTCACGAAGAAGGGACTGCTCGGCAGGACCGTTACGCTCAAAGTGCGCTACGACGACTTCACGACCGTCACCCGCAGTGACTCGCAGCCGGTCCCGACCTCCGATCCCGATGCCATCAGTCAACGCGCGGTCGTCCTGCTCGATCGCACCGAAGCCGGACAGCGGCCGGTGCGATTGCTCGGAGTCAGCGTCCACAATCTCGAAGCGATGGAAGGGACGCCGCGCAGCGAGGGTCCTGCCCGGCTCCCGTTCGATGCGCTCGAGTAAGCGCCCGCAACAACTAATTATTTAGTTGACACGATTCCGTCACGCGGTTACGCTGGCTGTGACTCCTAACGAATTAAGAGGTCGAGTACGGCTGGGCTAGAATGGCACGTCGAAAATCGTCGGCGCTCACTGAAGGCGAGTTTCGGATCATGAATGTCCTGTGGTCGCGGGATCGCGGGACCGTTGGCGACGTCGTGGATGCGCTCGATGAATCGCCTCGACCTGCGTACAACACCGTCCTGACGATGCTCCGCATCCTGGAGCGAAAGGGCTACGTCACGCATGAGCTGTCAGGGCGTGCGCATGTCTACGTACCGGTCGTGGATAGAGTCGCGGCCCGGCAGCACGCCGTCTCTCACCTGCTGTCGCGCTTCTTCGACGGATCGCCAGAGTTGCTCGTCTTGAATCTGTTGGGCAGGGATGCAGCCAACGAAGAGGATTTGCGGCGAGTGCGGGATCTGATCGACAACGCGTCTCCATCGCGCGAGAAGTCACAACGATGACAGTCCTGGCCACGTGGCTCTGGCAGGGCATCCTGCTCGCCGCGGCAACGATGGCCGTCCTGCACTTCGCCACGCGCCTGAACGCGGCCAGCCGCTACGCGCTCGCGTGGGCCGGGCTTTGTGCCGTTCTGTTGCTCCCTGTCCCTGGCATTGTCTCGGCGCTCGTACCGGCTGATGTGCTGCCGCTGCCGGCGATTGACGTTCCCGGCATGCGGAGCGTGGCGCCGCTGGTCGTCGGCCTGCCGGACTGGCTCGTCTCTGTCGCCGTGGGCGTGTGGCTCGGAACGGTATTCGTTGGCGCGCTTCGTCTGGCGCTCAGCCTCAGAACAATCGTTCGCCTTCGGGGGGCATCACGCCCCATGCCTCGGGAACGTCAGGCGCAGCTGCGCCACTGGGCGGACGTGTCGTCCAATGGACGGCGCGCCGAACTGCGCGTGTCATCGGAGTTGACCGGAGCCTGCGCGATAGGACTGCGGCGACCGATGATCGTGGTCTCGGAACGCCTGTGTGCGGCGCTCACCGACGACGACCTGGATCGAATCGTCATCCATGAGTATGCACACCTGGTGCGATTCGACGACTGGACGACGCTCGGCCAGGCGGCGATCGAGACGATCGCCGGGCTTCACCCCGCGATCCGATGGCTGTGCCGGCAGATCGACCTCGAACGCGAAGCCGCATGCGACGATCGCGTCGTCACGTTGACCGGCGACGCCCGTCCGTACGCCACGTGCCTCACGACTGTGGCACGGGTCGCCCGGTACCGCCGGCTCGACGATGCGCTGCTGCCGTCCGCGATGCGTACGCGCTCTACCTTGCACGCCCGCGTGGTGCGACTGCTCGATTCGACCAGGCGGCGTGGAAATAGCGTCGAGCATCGTCTCGTCTGGCCGGCAACCGGTGTGTTGGCCCTTGGCGTCGTGCTGGCGAGCCAGATGTCACCGCTCGTGGTGCTGCTCGAAGCCGAAACCGGCGGCACGATCGGCGAAATCGTTCGTGCGCAACCTGTCCGCGCCAGTCGCGTCGCGACACCGGATTCGGAAAGCGCAGCGGCGGATTCGGCATCCACGACGCGACGTCCGTCGGCGGAAGCGCCATCTCGCATGCGGCAGGCGTCGCCGGTCATTTTGAAAGCGAGAGCGCCACGGGCCGCGGCAGCTGGCCACGCTGCGACACGCGTGACCCGCACGCAAGCGGTCGCACCCGCTCCCGCCGTCGCGTCGCAGCCGTCATCGACCTTGCGCACGACGAACTCTGGACTACACGCGACCATCGTGCACAAGGCTCCAGCGATCGACTCGAAGCCGATACCGCGCATCGGCGCCGCTCCTGACGTCCAGCAACTCTCGAATCCCTGGATAACGACTGGACAGCGCGCCGCAGCCGCTGGGGTGGTAACAGGTGTTGCCGCCAAAAGGGCCGGAACGTCCATCGCCGGTTTTTTTACCCGGGCGAGCAAGGCGCTCGCTCGCAGCTTCTAACAGAACAGCTCCTCCCAGCCGTTTCTGACGGCTGAGAGGGAGGTTATTTTTAGTGTCCGTACATCTCGTCAATCCCAGCCATCTCTCGTTCGGTGTGGCTGTCATCACTCCGCGCTGGCTGTACGTCCTGGCGGCTGCGACTCCTTCACAACACGGCGACCCGATCATCTGCGATGAGACGCTCGACGTCTTCGATCCCACGCGGCTGAAGCCGGGGGACGTCGTGGGGATCGGCATCCACACGGGCAACGCCCTCCGTGGCTACGAAGTAGGACGGCTGGCGCGCGAAGCCGGGGCGTGGGTCGTCTTTGGCGGCATCCACGCCACGCTGTATCCCGACGAGGCGCACGAGCTGGGCGGCGCCCACGCTGTGGTCAAGGGTGACGGGGATCTGATCTGGGGCTCGGTGATTGCGGATTGTGTGGCCGGCACGCCCACCCGGATCTATGACGCTGGTCGCGTCGCGGGCCAGTCGTTCGCATCGGCGCGGTGGGATCTGCTGCCGCCCGGCAAGTACATGTGGGCCTCGGTGCAGACCGTCCGCGGCTGCCCGAAACACTGCTCGTTCTGTTCCGTCTGGCGGACCGACGGTCAGACGCCCCGTCAGCGGGCAGTCGATCGCGTCGTCGAAGAGATCGTGGAGCTCCGCCGCCGGGGATTCCGCTTCATTGCGCTGGCGGACGACAACTTCTATCCGGTCGCCCTGGCCGATCTCGCTCAGGCCGCACGGCGTAAGGACCAGTCCCGCCTCCGCGAGCTCGAGGCCACACGTGCGCAGCGGTTCGAGCTCATGGAACGCCTGTCGCGCCTGCCCGACGACATGGTTTTCTACACGCAGATCACCATGGAGGCCGCGGAGGACGTCGAGTTCCTCGGGGCTATGCGCCGTGCGCACATCCGCGGGGCTCTGGTCGGGGTCGAGTCGGTCACGCCGGAGGGACTGAAAGACGTTTACAAGGGCTTCAACCTCTCGGGCGAGGCGCTCGTCGAGCGGCTGAAGACTTTCTCCGAGCACGGCATCCACGTGCTGGGATCCTTCATCTTCGGCCTGCCAAGCGATCGGCCGGCGACATTCGTCGCGACGGCGGATCTCGCGGAACGCGCTGGGGTCACGTTCGCGCAGTTCGTCATGCTGACGCCATTCCCGGGCACGGTGGATTTCGAGAAATGGGAGCGCGACGCCGCCAACGAGGGTCTCGCGGTCGACGGCGTTCCGATCACGCGCCACTGGCTGATCCCGCAAGCCAATCGGCCCAAGGTCTACTCACCGCATCCGGTGATGTCGGCCGACGAGATCCGACAGCTGACGCAAGGTGTGTGGGATCGCTTCTATGCGCTGCCCAGGATCTGGGCGCGATCGCGAGCGGTCGAATCCATTCGCGCGAGAATCGCGTTCGTCCTCATCTCGAAGCTGTATCGCCAGATGTATGCGAACACGGGCATTGCCACCGACTCGGCACGCACGGCACGGTCCGTGCGAATCGCCCGGCTGCTGGCCAAACCCTGCCAGCGGCTGTTCGCCGCCAAGCCGATGCCGCATTTGCAGGTACCGGCGGCAGCGGAACTGGTGGAAGTGGCGTAGATCGTCAGTCCGTCCCCTCGGAGGCGCGGGTCACCCCGACCACGGCTCCGAGGACGTATTCGAGCCGCAGGCGGTCACCTGGCTCGATATTGTGC